>CAZSOE010000110.1:0-6650 GCA_964608335.1 uncultured Chloracidobacterium sp. | reverse complement strand
GCGCCAGGACCCCGACGTGATCCTCGTGGGCGAAATGCGCGATCTCGAGACGATCGAAACGGCGCTCGTCGCCGCCGAGACGGGCCATCTAGTACTCTCGACGCTACACACGCTCGATGCACCCGAGACGCTAACCCGAATCATTTCAGCATTTCCGCCCTATCAGCAGAAATCGATCCGCCTGCAGCTCGCCGGGTTGCTCCGCGCCGTCATCTCGCAGCGTCTGATGAAATCGGCGAAGGGTAACAGCCGCATTCCGGCGGTCGAGATACTCGTCTCGACGCCGCTGATCCGCGACTACATCCTGCACGAAGACAAGACCGCGAGCATCCGCGACGCGATCGCCGCCGGAACGTCGCAGTACGGAATGCAAACGTTTGATCAATCCCTGTTCTATCTATATCAGTCCGGCCTCGTCACGCTCGACGAAGCGCTCCGCGGCTCGACAAACCCCGACGAGTTCCGCCTCCGCCTCGCCGGCATCCAAAGCACCACTGCCTCTTCGCGCGAAGCCATGGAAAAAGTCTCCGGCGTCGCCTCGATCCCCGACGTCATCGAACGCGCCTAAATCCACAAAACGTTTATTTTTCAATCGTTTTCGCCGTTCAAGTCTTGACACGACGACCGATCGAGGGGTAGATTTTAGTTTTACCACTCCGAGCGGAAGTCTATGAAACGTGCCGCCCACGCGGGTAGAGCTTGTTTCTGATCTTGGAGCGGGTAAATTGTGCGAGCATTTTCTTAATTTAGGAAGGAAGTTTTTTAGTAGCCGTAAATGTCAAACGAGGTAATCAGGGACGCTGAAGAATCGGAAACGATCGGGAAAACAGCGAATCAATCAACAGAATCAACCGCCGCCGCGGCCGAGCCCGCGGTAGAACTGGCCGCCCCCGAGGCCGCAGCGGCACCGCCAGCCGTAACCCAAGGCGCTCAGCCAGTGACCGAAGCTGCACCTGCCGCTGAAGAAACACCGAAAACGGCGGAGCCGCCGCCCGCTGCAGCACCTTCAGCCGTCGACGCGCAGGCAGCGCCCGCGGTCCAGGTCAAGCCGCTCAAGCCGGCAGCTCCGGCTGAAGACCAACCGGCAGGCGATATCGACTTTGGGGCGATACTCGAGCAGTTCGAACAAGAGCAGACCCTGTTTCACCCGGGCGAATTGGTCAACGGGACGGTCGTAGGCATCTCCGACCGAGGGGTTCTGGTCGATTTCGGCTATAAATCCGAGGGCTTTGTCCCGGTCGAAGAGTTCACAGATGCCGAAGGCACCGTGAACGCGACTGTTGGGGAAAAGGTCGATGTCGTTATCCGTAGCATCTACTCAGGCGAGGGAGCGCCGGTGCTTTCGCGCAACGACGCCCTCGACCGCAAGGTCTGGGATGACATCGAGACGGCCTACCAGCTTGAAGCCCCGATCATTGCGAAGGTAGTGGACAAAACAAAGGGCGGCCTCAGGATGGACATCAACGGCGTCGAGGCGTTCCTACCGGGGTCGCAGATCGATTCGCGGCCGATCCGCAGTCTCGACAGCTACATAGGCGAGCAGATCGAGGCAAAGGTCATCAAGTTCAGCCGACGCCGCAATAATATCGTCCTTTCGCGAAAAGTCCTGACCGACGCTGTCGTCAACGCCCAGAAGGCCGAGACGCTCGCGAAGATCGAAACCGGGCATATCGTAGAGGGAACGGTAAAAAATCTTACGGAATACGGCGCCTTCGTCGATATCGGCGGGATCGATGGCCTGCTTCATGTAACGGATATGTCGTGGGGCCGCATCCACCATCCGGGCGACCTCTTCAAATCGGGCGATCACATTCAGGTCAAGATCCTCAAGCTCGATCGCGACAAGGAGAAGGTTTCACTCGGGTACAAACAGCTCCTTCCCGACCCCTGGTCGACCGTTCTGGAAGTTTATCCCGTCGACACCAAGATCAAGGGTACGGTCTCATCGGTCACGGATTACGGGGTATTTGTGGAACTTGAACCGGGTGTTGAGGGCCTCGTTCACGTCTCCGAGATCTCGTGGTCGCGGAGGGCTCAGAGCCCGAAGCGGATGTTCCAAAAGGGTCAGCCTGTCGACGTCCAGGTTCTCGGCGTTGACACCGTCGAAAAACGGATCAGCTTGGGAATGAAGCAGTTTCAGGACAATCCCTGGGACAGCGTCGACCTCAGATACCCTGTCGGCTCGCGCGTGAGCGGCCGGGTCAGAAACATCACCGACTTCGGAGCCTTTGTCGAGCTTGAAGAGGGCATCGACGGACTCGTTCACGTTTCGGACATTACGTGGTCGAAGAAGATCAAGCATCCAAAAGACGTTCTGAAAAAGGACCAGGATGTCGAGGCGATCGTCACGCACATCGACAAACGGGGCCAACGCCTTTCGCTGTCGATGAAGGACCTGACGCCGAGCGCGTGGGAAGGCTTCGTTGCGACGCACAAACCGGGCGACGTGGTTCGCGGCAAGGTCTCGCGTTTTACCAACTTTGGGATCTTCATAGAGCTTGGCGAGGGCCTCGAGGGGCTTTGCCACATCTCAGAGTTGAGTGACGAACGAGTCGAGCGGGTCGAGGATGCGGCGCAGCTCGGCCAGGAAATGGACTTCAAGATCCTGCGAATCGAGCCCGCCGAGCAGAAGGTCGGGCTGTCGCACCGGGCCGTGGGCAAAGAGGATGAGCCGGTCGTGGATACTCGAGCGTACTCAAGCGAGGCCAAGGGCGGGATGGCGAGCCTCGGCGAACTCGCCAACCTTAAGCTCGGCTCCGCCGCTGACCCGCAGCCTGCTGCGGTCGAGGCCGAGAAGAAACCTGAAGCGGAGGAGGCAAAGACCGCGACGGATGCAGCGGAGACGGCGTCTGTGACCGAGGATGCGGCTCCGGCTGAGTCGACCGCGGTCGAACAGGAAGCAGCGACCGAGGATGAACCGGAAGCTGCAACCGAAACAGTCGCCGGCGGCACGGAGGACATCGGGACCGTCGAAACTACCGAGGGCTCTGTTGTGGATCCGCCAGCGGCCGAAGCGTCCGAGCCTGCCCCTGCCACAACTGAAACTGGCGAAACCGAAGTAACTCCCAAGACAGAGTAGTAAGGTCGGCTGTTTTTCGCCGCGAATCGTTTCTGAAGAGAGGAGAAGATGACAAAAGCAGATCTTGTCGAGAGAGTCGCAACCGAGGCCGACATGACCAAGAAGGACGCCGAGCAATTGGTCGAGATCATTTTCGACAGCATAACCGCGACGCTTAATAAGGGCGAAAAGATCGAGCTTCGCGGATTCGGCAGCTTTCGTGTACGCGAACGCAACTCCCGTCGCGGTCGCAATCCCAAGACCGGCGCCGCCGTTGAGATCCCGGCAAAACGGGTGGCTTATTTCAAGCCCGGCAAAGAGCTAAAAGAACTCATCAATCGCGACTAGTCGCGAGAACAGCTTATCGTGGATGTATTGTGGAGCCCTTGGCGATACGACTACATTAAGAGCAACGGCCCGACAACGACGGGCTGTGTGTTCTGCGAGATACTAAATGGTCCGGCAAGCGACGAGGAAAAATTCATCCTCAAGCGGGCCGGGCATAATTTTGTCATCCTAAATATCTACCCATACACGTCGGGCCACCTGATGGTGGTCCCGTACGACCATATACCCACCCTCGACCAGGCTGCAAAAGCCGTGACGGATGAAATGATGGACCTCGTCAAGAGCGCCGAGGCGGCGATCGCTGAGGTTTATACGCCGGATGGTATCAATATCGGGATGAATCTCGGAAAAGCCGCCGGTGCCGGTGTCGAGGAACACTTTCATATGCACGTGCTGCCTCGCTGGGTCGGGGACGTCAACTTCATGACCGCGGTTGGTCAAACTCGAACGATCCCGGAAACGCTTACCAGCAGCTACGAGAAGTTAATAAATAGAATTTGAGGTTTCGCCCGTCGGCAAACCCGACTTCGGTGCAAGCAGGAACGCCGCCGCGAGGTTGACGAAGATCAAGCCCGTGAGGACGATCGGCGGAAGGAAGGTGAAGGTGAGCATAACGATAAAGGTTACGCCGAAGATAAAAGCATGTATTCCGATCAGACCGCGCGCCATTAGACCATCGCCCTTGATCCGCACATATCCGCAAACCAATCCTCCAAGAAAACAAAGCAGACTGTAACACGCGCTCAAAGCCGTGAACAGATCCATGAACGTGGGCCGAAACCCACCACCCATGTCTTTACTATAGGTGGTCAGCAGTTCCTGAAGCTGACGCTCTGTCTCGTTCTCAGGGGCCGGCGTCACGAAGAGACTTATAGCGTGGATCGCGCCGGTCAAAAATTGAAACGCGACCGCTGCGTTCAGCCAGAATGTGTAACGTCGCAACATTAAGGTTTACGCAATCCGAAAAAACCGATCGTTGCACGGTAACCGGGAAAGACCTTCATATGGACCTTGCCGAGGAATTCGTTGGGAGCGGTTTCGACGATCTCATCGAGGATGATCCGTATCAGAAACGGATTCTCGGGCGAGTCATAATCGAGCTTGAAGGTGTCGATCTCCTTATCGCGAAAGCCCCGACCCATAGACGTCTTGAAATAATATGCATCTGTGTTGCCGTCTGCATTAACGCGAAACAGCTTGTAAAACGGGGTCATCACCCGAAGGAGTCCCACACCGCGCGGCGTGAAGATATTGAAACCGACATTCTTCTCTGGTTCGAACGATTTGCCGAGCCATGGCACAGGCCCTCCGCCGAGCAAATACGCCGTGCCCTTGTAAAAACCTTTAGGCGCCTCCGTCGGAGGTTTCCCTGCCAAAAACTCCGTCTGCCTCGCACTTCGGCCGACGAGAAAAGTGACAGCGACCCAGAACGCAGCCCATAGTGCAACGGCGCCGACGACGCCCGCGGCTATCCAGACAATACTCATTTTTATCGGTGTCCCAGGAAACGCAGTTTAGCACATTGGCTGACGACCGGCATTACCGCTTCGCCGTCCGGGCCCCGAGGTTCGGCTGGTCCGAGCGATCGAACGCCTCGTCCTCGATCTCGCCACCGGGCGAGATAGGGATCGCCGCAGGGTCTGCGAACTTGAAGGCCTTCCCTGCCGAGGCGCCCGAGTCGATCTCGCGTCGCTCGTCGTCGGATGGAGGCACGAATCCGGGGTAATCCACGCGCGAATGATATATCGCGACAAGCGACCTGATCATAGATTCGCGGATCTGGGTCAACTCGCGCAGCGTGAGGTCGCACTCGTCGAGCTGGTCGTCGGCAACAATAGCATCCAGTATCTTTGTAACGATGAATCGAATGTTCTCAGGCGTCGGCTGTGCCAGGCTGCGCGCGGCGGCTTCACACGAATCCGCGATCATCATTATCGCCGCCTCCTTGAATTGCGGCTTTGGCCCCGGATATCGAAAGTCGTTCTCGTCGATCACGTCCGGATGCGATGCTGCCTGCGCCTTCTTGAGGAAGTAGTGAAGCGTGCGCGTCCCGTGATGCTGAGGGATAAAGTCGACGATCCGCGGCGGCAGCCCGATCTCACGCGCGAGCTTGGTTCCGTAGGTCACGTGACTGATTATGATCTTCGCGCTTTGGGCGGGTTTCAGCCGGTCGTGCGGGTTCTCGCCTGACTGATTCTCGACAAAATGCTCAGGGGCGGCGGTTTTTCCTATGTCGTGATAAAGAGCGCCGATGCGAGCCAAAAGGGCGTTGCCGCCGACTACGCGACACGCGTCCTCGGCAAGCTGGGCGACCGAATGCGAATGTTGGTTCGTCCCCGGTGAACGCAACGCAAGTTGACCGAGGACCGGCAGGTCGGCGTTCGAAAGCTCGAGCAGCTTGACATCGGTAAGGATGCCGAAAACGGTCTCGCATACCGGAAGGATAGCGGCGGTCACACCCGCGGTGATCACGCCGCCTGCCAGTCCGCACGCAAATACAAAGAGCACGGCATCGACAGTGAACGGCTGGCGCGAAAACGCGATCATCGCTACCGCGGCAACGGCGCCGGCCGTCCCGATCACGGCGCCCGCGATCGTCACAGTCTGGCGGCTTCGGTAACTCCCAATGCCGTACACTGCAACCGCCGAGATGACGATCGCATAGAGTGCCAAATCAAGTCCACGTGGAGCCATCATTCCGGCCGAGAGCGACGTAACCAGCCCGGTAACCAGCGCGGTCGGCCGATCGGCGAGGAGGGCCATGATCAGGCTCGCGGAGGCAAGCGGAATCGCCAGCGACCACAGCGCCGCTTCGTTAAACGGCGGACGGACATTTTGCGCCGCCGTGAAATCGGCGAGCCGGAAGAGCAGCGCGGCGATCGCCGTCTGAATCACGACGACGAACCCCAGCAGCGCAAAAGTTTTCGCAGGCGACAGCGCCAACCGCGGCAGGACGCCTCGGTGCCGCACGAACCGCCAGGCGGCCCAGTACAGCACCGCGACGAGCAGCAGGACTGCCACAAATCGTATCGGCTCGTTCGACGTGGACGTGTGGGCACGGACAGCGTTGATCCGCGCGAGCGCGTCGGATGTTATAACCTCTCCGGCATCTACAACTCGCTGGCCGCGTTTAAGGATGATCGCCGGGGGCTGAAGCTGAGCGATGGCCGCCTGGCG
Organism: uncultured Chloracidobacterium sp.; assembly: GCA_964608335.1. Classification (GTDB taxonomy): domain Bacteria; phylum Acidobacteriota; class Blastocatellia; order Pyrinomonadales; family Pyrinomonadaceae; genus OLB17. The sequence goes on along the minus strand of CAZSOE010000110.1, from coordinate 67 downwards.
GGCGGACTCGGTCGCGACACTGTCGTACGCAACACTCGGTTCGACCAGAATGGACGTTGCCGAATAG
>CAZSOE010000109.1:2322-6651 GCA_964608335.1 uncultured Chloracidobacterium sp. | reverse complement strand
CGAGAACGGAGTCGAGGTGATCGATCTGAACTCGGCCGAATGTATCGAGATGCTCGGCTCGTTCATTCGCGAGAATCCTGAGGTCTGGAACGAGGACATTGGCGAAGACTGACCGGGATTGCACGCGGTTTGCCCAAATGCGAGAATATCCGTTTGACGCGGGTGACAATTTCATAACCTAGGAAGCGATCGTTCGATGAGCGAAACAAAAACAGCAGTAATAATCAGCGCGGCGAGGACGCCGACGGGGAAGTTTCTTGGCGCATTAAAGGGTTTTTCGGCCCCGGAGCTCGGCGCCTTCGCGATCAAAGAAGCGGTAAAACGCGCCGGCGTTGACGCGGCGAAGATAGATGAAGTGATAATGGGCTGCGTCGTGCAGGCGGGCATCGGCCAGGCACCCGCGCGGCAGGCCGCTTTGAAGGCCGGGTTACCGCCTGAAGTTTCGGCGTTGACCGTCAACATGGTGTGCGGTTCGGGGTTGCGTGCCGTCGCGCTTGCATCGCAGGCGGTGCAGCTTGGTGATGCCGAATACGTGGTTGCCGGCGGGATGGAATCGATGTCCAACATTCCATATGCCTTGCAGACGGCACGCGAAGGCTTTCGCATGGGCAACCAGACGGCGACCGACCTTATGATCCATGACGGGCTTTGGTGCCCGTTCGAGAACTGGCATATGGGCAACACGGGCGAGGTCGTCGCTGAAAAGTATCAGATCTCGCGCGAACAGCAGGACGATTTCGCATTTAATTCGCACCGGAAAGCCGCCGAAGCGCAGGCAGCGGGGCGCTTCAAGGACGAGATCGTCGCGGTCGAGATACCCCAGAAGAAAGGCGAGCCCGTTGTGCTCGACTATGACGAGACCGTTCGGCCGGAAACGACCGTTGAAACTCTGGGCAAGCTCAAGCCCGCATTCAAGAAGGACGGCGGCACGGTGACGGCAGGCAACGCTCCGGGCGTGAATGACGGCGCGTCGGCGTTGGTCGTTACCTCGAGTAATAATGCAACTGAGCTCGGGATCGAGCCTTTGGGCCGCGTCGTGGCCTGGGCTTCGTCCGGTATCGAGCCAAAGCTGATAATGATGGCCCCGGTCCAGGGCGTACAAAACGTCCTCGCGAAAGCGGGTTGGGAAATGAAGGACGTCGATCTTTTCGAGCTGAACGAGGCGTTCTCGGTTCAGGCCCTAGGCGTAATGAAGGAACTTGGCCTCGATATGGACCGCGTGAACGTAAATGGCGGCGCCGTCGCCTTGGGCCACGCAATAGGGAATTCGGGCGGCCGCGTGCTGACAACGCTTCTCTATGAAATGAAACGCCGGAACGCGAAACGCGGCGTCGCGGCCCTGTGCCTAGGCGGCGGGAATTCGGTCGCTATGGCCGTCGAGCGAGATTAGAAATGGCTGAAACTATTGGTGTTATAGGCGCGGGAACGATGGGAAGCGGGATTGCCCAGACGGCGGCGAGCAACGGTTTTGATGTCGTGATGTGCGATATCTCGTCCGAACTGCTGGAACGGGGCCTCGCCGGCATCTCAAAAAGTCTCGAGCGCTTTGTAAAGAAGGAAACCATCACCGAGGCGCAAAAGGCAGAGTTTCTGGGACGGATCACCACGGCGACTGATCTTGCGGGTCTTTCTGGCTGCGCGTTGATAGTCGAGGCGGCGACGGAGAGCTTCGAGGTCAAGAAGCAGATCTTTGAAAAGCTCGACGGTTTGGCGGGCGACGATGCGATCCTGGCAACAAACACCTCGTCGATATCGATCACGAAGATCGGCGCGTGCACAAAGCGGCCGGAAAAGGTCATCGGAATGCACTTTTTTAACCCGGTCCCGCTTATGAAGCTGGTTGAGGTTATCCGCGGAATTGCAACATCCGATGAGACTTATGGCAAAGTTAAAGTGATCTCTGAACAGTTGGGCAAGGTTCCCGTCGAGTGCAACGACTACCCCGGTTTCGTGTCGAACCGCGTTCTTATGCCGATGATAAACGAGGCCGTATTTGCTCTACATGAGGGCGTTGCGACGCGGGAATCGATCGACGAGATAATGAAGCTCGGTATGAACCACCCGATGGGCCCCTTGACGCTGGCAGACTTCATCGGCTTAGACGTTTGCCTGGCGATACTTAATGTTTTGCATGAAGGTCTCGGAGACCCCAAATACCGACCCTGCCCCCTATTGAAAAAGTATGTGGACGCGGGGTGGCTCGGCCGTAAGAGCGGCAAGGGCTTCTACGATTATTCCTCCTGATGCATCGAAACCTCCGGTCGTTCATCGATCTTCTGCGGCGTGAGAATGAGATCGTGGAGATCGACGCCGAGGTCGACGCGTATCTCGAACTCGCCGAGATACACCGACGGGTCATCGAGCAGCAGGGCAAAGCCCTTCTTTTTCGCCGTGTCAGAAACTCCCAATTTCCGGTTGTAACCAATCTTTTCGGCAGCGCGAAGCGGATAGATCTCGCGTTTGGCGGTAAGCCAAAGGAGTTCGTTCGCCGTGCGGTCGAAGCCGCGGAGCGGCTTCTTCCACCAAGCCTGTCAAAGCTCTTCGAGTATCGCGACCTTGCATCTGCGGCCATCAAGATCGGTACAAAAAGAACCGGCCACGCGCCCGTGCTGCAAAGCCGCCAAGCGACACCCGACCTCGAAAAGCTGCCGTTCATCCAGCTATGGCCGCAGGACGGCGGTTTCTTTAACACGCTTGGCCTTGTCTATACGGAAAGCCCGAGCGACCGAAAACACAACCTCGGCATCTACCGGATGCAGCGATATGACAAATCGGCGACCGGAATGCACTGGCAGATCGGGAAAGGCGGCGGTTTTCATTATTTCGAGGCTGAGCAACGGGATGCGCCGCTCGAGGTGACCTGTTTTTTGGGCGGCCCGCCGGCGATGATCCTGTCGGCCGTCGCGCCACTGCCCGAAGGTGTGGGTGAATTGCTGCTCGCATCGCTGCTTGCCGGTGAAAAGATCGCGATGACACCTAATCCGCTCGGAGCGGACAGGCACCGGCTCGTGGCCGAATCAGAATTTGCGATCTGTGGTCGCGTTCCGCCGCGCGAGCGTCGTCCCGAAGGCCCGTTCGGCGATCATTACGGCTACTACTCGCTCGAGCACGATTACCCGGTCTTTCACGCCGACGCTGTTTTTCACCGCAAGGACGCGATCTATCCTGCAACGGTCGTAGGCAAGCCGCGACAGGAAGACTTCTTTATCGGCGACTATCTTCAGGAGCTGCTGTCGCCGCTTTTCCCGATGGTGATGCCGGCTGTTCGCGACCTGTGGAGCTATGGCGAGACGGGATTTCACTCGCTCGCGGCCGCAGTCGTGCGCGAACGCTACGGCCGTGAGGCGCTCTCGGCAGGTTTTCGCATTCTCGGCGAAGGCCAGTTGACGTTGACCAAGTTTCTCCTGCTGACCGACACGCCGCAGGACCTTCGCGATTTTCGTTCGCTTTTGGAACACATACTCGCCAGAGTCGATTGGGAGCGCGACCTGCACATTTTCAGCCAAACCGCGTTCGATACGCTTGATTATGCAAGCGGCAAGGTCAACTTCGGCTCGAAGGCGGTGATGATGGGCGTGGGCGAGGCGAAGAGGGAACTTCCCGGCGAATTCAACGGCGAACTCCCCGCCGGTATCCGCGCGGCCGAAGCCTTCTGCCGCGGCTGCGTCGTCGTCGAAGGTCCGGGCTACGAAGCGGAGAAAGACCTGGCCGAACGTGTCGCCGCAAGCGATGCATTCAAAGACTGGCAGCTGATCGTTCTGCACGACAGCGTTGAATCTGCCCGCTCGCAGGAGAAGTTCCTCTGGGCAACGTGGACGCGGTTCGATCCGGCGAGCGACATCTACGCGCGCGAGGTCACAACGAAGAACAATCACATCGGCTACGAACCGCCCGTTGTCATCGATGCGCGAATGAAGCCGTGGTATCCGAGGGAAGTTGAACCGCCAGATGATACGGCCAAAATGGTCGATTCTCGCTGGAACGAGTATTTCAAATAAAGCTCGAGCCCCCTTGAATTGCGGCGAGCTGTTTTGAATTGCCACGAGCTTTAGCTCGTGGAGACGAGGGACTCGAAAACAGGGCTTTAGCCCATCAGGTAGTTGGGCTAAAGCCCTCTGTGGTTTGAATACACCTCCGCCACTAGCTGAAGCTAGTGGCAATTCATGAGGAAGATCTTGAAAAGAAAACTCGTATGGTTGCTTGCGATCGCAGCGGTCATAGGCATCTGCTGCATGGGTTACGGCTATTTCATCGAGCCGAACCAACTCGTAATAACGCGTGCGACGATCGCGATCCCTAAGTGGAACCCGGCATTCGACGGGATGAAGA
>CAZSOE010000109.1:0-2222 GCA_964608335.1 uncultured Chloracidobacterium sp. | reverse complement strand
ACGCGTGCGACGATCGCGATCCCTAAGTGGAACCCGGCATTCGACGGGATGAAGATCGTGATGATCGGTGATGTGCACGGCGGATCGAACAATGTCACGGAAGAGAAGATGCGCGAGATCGTCGGCCTCGCAAATGCGGAGGAGCCCGACATGGTCGTCATGCTCGGAGACTATGTATCTCAGCAGTGGGAGCCGAAACCGATGCGCGAACGTGTACTGAAGATGTCGCCCGCAACTATAGCCGACGCGCTTTCGGGGCTGACAGCAAGGTATGGCGTCTTCATCGTCCTGGGAAATCACGACGGGCCGCACGCCGACGTGTTGTCAGCAGAGTTCACTCGCGTAGGCTACAAGGTAATGCAGAACGAGGTCTCGGTGATCGAGAAGAACGGTGCGCGTCTGCGTGTCCTCGGTATGACCGACCACCTGAGCCTGCGAGGCGGCTGGGTAAAAGTATCGGAGGACACTAAAGCGCTGGTCGCCGCGGCCGGCACCGGTGACATCATCGTCCTCCAGCACAGCCCGGACATCATCAACGTCATCTCGGGGCAGTTCTCGATCTCGCCCGATCTTCGCCTGATGCTCGCCGCCCACACTCACGGCGGCCAGATCAGTTTTCCCCTTATCGGCCCTCCGTTCGTGCCGTCCGGTTATGGACAAAAGTACGCACGCGGCCACGTCCGCGAGAACGGCGTGGATATGTTCGTGACGAGCGGCCTTGGCACGAGCATCATGCCGTTTCGGTTTGGCGTGCCGCCCGAGATCGCGGTGGTGACTATCCGGTCAGAACCGCCTGCGTAAGCGGGCGGTCAGTTCCTTTACACCCAGGGATCGATCTTAGCGAAACGGACGCGACCACCGTAGACGAACTGGCCGCCCGCTTACGCAAGCGGTTCTGACTATCGCAGCATTCCTTTGACCCGATCAAATTCGCCGTCGTTCTTCGCGGGCTTCAGCCCGAGGATCTTGCACATGATGTTATATACATCGACGTTGGGAAAGGGCTCGGCGACGTAGCCGCGTTTGAATGCGGCGCCGTGGGCGATGAATGTCGCGCCCATCGACTGCACGCGGTTATCGTAGCCGTGCGCTCCGCGCGTCATCGCAAAGTCGTCCGACCTCTTTTGCGTCTCGTAACGTTCACGGCTCGTCATGAACCACCCTTCGTCCGACGAGCAAACGATCGGCGCGATCCGCCGGCCCGTGTTGTAGTGAAGCCGGGCGGGGATATCGGCCTTTCGCCAGCACGTGGCGTGCTTTATCGGGGCGAGCGCGCGCATTATCTCCTCTTCCTTGCCGGGTTTCGCCCAGATCTGCCAGATCTCGCCGGTTGTGATGATCGGATCGGCCACCTTTTTATCGGTCGTATCAAAATACTCGTCCATCACGACCGCGTTGCGCTGATCGACGGCGGCCATGCCGTGGTCGGCGACGATAATGACGTTGACCTGGCGGTCGATGCCGCGTGCTTTCAGCCCGTTCATCAGGCGCTCGATATAACCGTCGACTTCCCAGACGGCGTACTTCGTCTCTTCGGCTTCCGGACCGAACTCATGCCCGACGTCGTCCGTCGTCGAAAAGTACATCGATAGCATCGTCGGCCGCTTGTCGACCGGCTGGTCCAGATAGCTGAGTATCTTATCGACGCGCATTATGTTCGGGACGCGGCCGTTATATGTCCGCCAGTGTGTCGGTGCCTCGCCCTGGATGAATGTCTCGGTTCCGACAAAGAAGTAACTTGCCGCGATCTGCCCCTGCTTCTCGGCCGTCACCCAAACGGGTTCGCCCCACCACCAACGCGGGTTCTCGACCTCTTTCCGCTTCGACATCGTAAAGATCTCGCCGAAATCGTAAACGTTGTTCTCCACAATGCCGTGGTTCTGCGGATAGAGGCCGGTCGCGATCGTGTAATGATTCGGAAACGTTTTGGTCGGGAACGACGGGATCATCCACTTCGCCCGCACGCCTTCGCGAGCCAGGCGGGATATCGCCGGGGGTGAGTATTTGTCTACATAGTCATACCGAAACCCGTCGAGCGAAATGAGTATCACCGTGGGCCGCATGTCGCGGATCTGGCGTTGTCCGAACGTCGCCGGCGCCACAACAATAAAGAGCAGGCCGAGGCAGAAGCTTCTGATAAGTTGAACAGTCATTTTAGTTTGGGGTGTGCAGGAGAATTATATTCGCACACCGAAGTTTGCCCAAGCCGTCTCGCATCCGAG
>CAZSOE010000108.1:0-6677 GCA_964608335.1 uncultured Chloracidobacterium sp. | reverse complement strand
GACGTGGCGCGGCAGTATTTTACGCTGAAGAAGGCCTACAAAGCGGTACTGACGAGGTTCGAGGAGACTTATGCCGCCTATCCCGAGTTCTCGAGGATGGACGAGTTCCTGTACATCGCGGGAATGGCGAGCTACTACCTGTCCGAGAACAAGGGCAAGCAGCTGGTGAACCTGAAGATCGAAAAAGAACGCGAGAAGTATGCTCCGGCCAAGCTCAAAGAGGAGGCTGCGGCGTATCTTTCGATGATCATCGAAAAGTACCCCGAGAGTAAGTTCCGCGCCGATGCCGAGAAGAACCTCAAACTTATTCAGGCCGCCAAATGAACCTGAACCAGGTCACGATCTTCACGAACAAAACGGTCGAGACCGTTGAGTTCTTCGAAAAGTTGGGCCTGATCCGCATAGTCGATTCGCTCCCGCGCTACGCCCGGCTGGAATGCCCCGACGGCGAGGCCACTTTGTCAGTGGATATCGCCGATGACCACGAGGCGGACGGCTTTAGCACTGGCGGATCTGTGACGCCAGAAACACGACCGGTAGGGAGTGTGCCCCAACAAAACATTACACTCTACTTCGAATGCGAGAATCTCGACGCGGAGGTCGAACGCCTCAAATCGCTGGGCCTTCCATTCGACGAAGACCCGACTGACCGCCCTTGGCTTTGGCGGCAGGCCTATCTAAAAGACCCCAACGGCAACCGCATCTGCCTCTTCCACGCGGGCGAAAATCGCAAAAACCCGCCGTGGCGTGTAAAATCTTTGAGTAGTCAGTAGCCGGTAGTCAGTAGTCAGAGGGATCTGTGGCTCGATCTTTTGACTGCTGTCTACCGGTTGCTGACTACTTAAAGTTATGTCACTTACTGTTGTAGGCTCTGTCGCCTTTGACGCGCTTGAGACGCCTTTTGGGAAGCGGGAAAAGGTGCTTGGCGGCGCGGCGACGCATTTTTCTTTATCGGCGAGCTTTTTTACAAAGGTCAATGCGGTCGGTGTCGTCGGCGGTGATTTTGGCGAGGCGGAATGGGACGTCTTTAAGCGGCATTTCATTAACACCGACGATATCGAGGTCGTGTCTGACGGCAAGACGTTCTTCTGGAGCGGCCGGTACGATTACGACATGAACACCGCTCACACGCTTGACACGCAGTTGAATGTGTTCGAGACATTCAGCCCGAAATTGTCCGACAATTCAAAAAACGCGCGGCTCGTGTTTCTCGCGAACATCCAGCCGATTTTGCAGCGCGAGGTGCGTGAGCAGTGCAAAGCGGCAGAGTTCGTCGCGATGGACACCATGAATTACTGGATAACGTCCGTCAAAGACGAGCTGATCGAGACGATCAAGGCGTGCGACTGCATCATTATCAACGACGCCGAGGCGCGCATGTTGACGGACGAGCCGAGCATTCACAGGGCAGCGAAAAAGTTATTGGCTTATGGCCTACGTGCCCTGGTGATCAAGCGCGGCGAGTATGGCGCGACTTTGTTTACCGACGGCAGCTATTTTGTCGCCCCGGCTTATCCGCTCGAGACCGTTTTCGACCCGACCGGTGCGGGCGACACGTTTGCCGGCGGATTTATGGGTTATCTTGCGTCGCAAAATGAGATCACCGATGACGTCCTGCGTCGCGCGTGTGTTTACGGGTCGGTGATGGCGTCGTTCAATGTCGAGAAATTCGGCACCGAACGCGTTGACGAGCTCGATTACCCCGAGATCAACAAGCGATTTGTCGATTTCAAGCGGATGACGCATTTTGACGAGATCCCTTTTGAGCGTTCGGCTGTCGCATAGTCTCGTTTGAATTGCCTCCACCGTCAGATGGAGGAGCGCTGGCCCAAACCCATCTTGGGCTTTAGCCCAATTTCGGCTAGAGCCGATAAGCTATAGCAAACCTTACCTCCAGCTAAAGCTGGAGGCAATTCATGAACGCATCAGCCGACAACCCGCTAAACAGCCTCGACCGGCGAAAGGTGAATATCCCGCTCGTCATCGCGTGTGTTCTTTTGTTTGCCATTCTGATAGCCGGCATCGTTTTTTCGGTTCGCGCCGAGAATGTCTTCCTTGCGCTGTTCTTTGTCGCGGCGGTCGCGATCTTTCTGCTGATCATCCTGCTCGATGTCGCGAAGACAAAACGCCTTGGGGCGATCGACGACCGCAGGTTCATCCGCTGGGATACGGCGATACCGGACGTCCAGCGGCAGAGCATCAACGTCGAGGTGCGCGAGCTGGGCGCCGTACTCAATGTCGGTGACGAAGGTTTGACCGATCTGTTGTCGGCGTATATCGTGGCCGAGGACCTTGCGCTCAGGCAGATACAGCAGGAAGAGAACCTTCCGCTGATGCGCCACGTCTCGATCGGGAAAACACCGTTCGACGGCATCCTGGTCGATCGCGATCTGATCACATGCATCGAGGTCTCGTTCCTCGTCGCCCCGGACGTGCGGCAGGAGAAGATCGAGTCGATGCTGCGTAAGATCACGCAGGCCAAGAAGAATCTTGCCGACATGAAAAGCCGGCTCCGTCTTAGACTGATGCTCGTGCTCGTAACGCAGCTAAGTGCCGAGGAGGAAGAGACCTTGCGCGGTGTCCTGACGACACGCCGTTTTACCGAAACGCCGGTAGATATCGATATCCGCCTGCTCGATTTTGAGGTGCTGCAGAAAACGTATGTTAGTGAATGAACGGTAGGCGGTAGACAGTAGACCGTAGACCGTAGACAGTCGTAAAGAGACAATGACCTCGAGGACGTTCCAGGACGTGGAGGTTTGGCAGCGGGCTCATCGTTGGGTTTTGGCAGTGTATCGTCTTACGGATGGATTTCCGAAACAGGAAATGTTCACTCTAACTTCACAGCTTCGGCGAGCGGCGATCTCGATCCCGGCGAATTTTGCAGAGGGATTCAAAAAGACGAGCAATGCAGACAAGTTGCGATTCTATAATATAGCCCAAGGTTCGCTGGCGCATACTGCTGTCTACTGTCTACTGTCTACCGTCTACTGACTACTTATGTTAACTGGCAAGATCGGACTCATCCTCGGCGTCGCGAACAAGCGTTCGATCGCCTGGGCGTGCGCGGCGGCCTGTGCGGAGCAGGGTGCAAAACTTGCGTTCACCTATCAAGGCGAACGCCTCAAAGAGAATGTCGAGAAACTCGCCGGCGAACTCGCCGACTCGCTGGTCGTCCCCTGCGATGTGACCAACCAGGCCGAGGTTGACGCGGCATTTGCCGGAGTCGCCGAAAAGTACGGCAAGCTCGATTTCGTGGTCCATTCCATCGCGTTCGCACCCCGTGAGGCTTTGGAGGGCGAGTTCGTTACGACGACGCGCGACGCCTTTCGGACAGCCCTCGAAATTAGCGCGTTTTCCCTGACGCAAGTCGCCCTGGCGGCTTCGCCCTTGATGAAGGAAGGCGGCAGCATCGTCACGATGAGCTATTACGGGGCCGAAAAGGTCGTGATGAATTACAACGTGATGGGCGTCGCCAAGGCCGCATTGGAAGCATCGACGCGTTATCTCGCCGCCGACCTCGGCAAGAACAACATCCGCGTTAACGCGATCTCGGCCGGCCCGATCAACACTCTCTCGGCCCGCGGCGTCAAGAACATGGGTTCGCTCCTAAGCTATGTCGGCGACAAGTCGCCCCTAAAACGGAACGTCACCGCCGCCGAGGTCGGCAACACCGCGCTCTTCCTGGTGAGCGACCTTTCGAGCGGCATCACGGGCGAAACGATCTACGTCGACTGCGGATATAACATTATGGGAATCTAGCTCGAAGAGTGTATAGAGTTCGTAGAGTTTATCGAGTTCATAGAGTTAATGGCTGAGACCGAAGCAACTAAGAAACCGAAAAAGAAAAAGGCCGCGGTTAGACCGCGCGTGAAGGCGGGCGAGCCGGACACGGTTCGCGAGGCAAAAAAACTCGAGGCGGAACAGGGTTACTGGAAGCTGACCGATGACGAGGTCCTTCTTCGCTCGCCGCTGCCTGAGGACGAGTATAAGACTTCAGATTCGTGGCGGGTCCTGAGGATCACCGGTGAGTTTGTCGGCGGGTTTGACGAGCTGGCGGCCGTAACGCGGGGTGTGTCGATATTCGGCTCCGCACGGGCCGTCGAGGGCGATGCGATGTACAAGGCCGCGCACGAGACGGCCAATCTTCTCGGAGCTGCGGGATTCGAGATCATAACCGGCGGCGGTCCGGGCATAATGGAGGCCGCAAACCGCGGCGCGTATGATGCCGGTGCCGTTTCGATAGGGTGCAACATCGAGCTGCCGATGGAGCAGCTTCCGAACAAGTACCAGAATCGCTCACTGACATTTAAATACTTCTTCGTCCGCAAGACGATGTTCATCAAGTATTCGAACGCATACATAATCTTTCCCGGCGGCTTTGGCACGATGGACGAGCTTTTCGAGGCGCTGACGCTGATCCAGACCCGCAAGATACGCAACTTTCCCGTGGTGCTGTTCGGTTCGCAGTACTGGCGCGGCTTGCTCGCGTGGGTGACCTCGACGATGCTCAATGAAAAGATGATCGGCGCCGAGGACCTCGGTCTCATCCACCTCACCGACAGCCCGCGAGACGCCGTGGATTTCATCATCAAGACATGCTACGCCGGGTTGAACTGCCCGGAATGACCGGGCGGCCCTTGCAAGACCTACTTTAGAAGGTCCTGCATCCAGGCCAGGTAGGGTTCCGATACGCGCTCCGTCTCGATCGCAACGATCTCGGGTACCGAATAGCTGTGGTTGGCGGCGATAAAACCGCACAGCTCGTCCCATTTTTCGGGCAGCGTCTTTATCAGCAGGAGGTGTTCGGGCTCCTTTTGCACTTCGTTTTCCCAGACATAGACGGAGGTCATTCGCGGCAGGACCTGGACGCAGGCCGCAAGCCGCGCGTCGACGATCTTTGCGGCAAGGGCCTCGCCTTCCTCGTTGTTTGGGACGGTTGTAAGGACGACGATCACAGGTAGTTACGGTCTTGAACTGAAAATTGTACCGTGGAAACACGTTTTTTGGTGTCTGGAAACGCGTTTTTCGCCGTTTGGAACGCAAAAAACGAGGATTGGAAATGGCTTTCTCGTCCGCTTCGGTTCAGTTGTGAACTTTTCAAACCCCGGCTAAATCGCGAGATCCCTTTGAATTTCTGGACGATCGGGAAGACAGAAATATCCGTCGCCGGCGGTGTTTCATTGTTGCAATTGACACTCATACGTAGTATGTTTAGCAAAAATGCCGGCGGCAACTGGAGGAAAGATCGAGCGGAAGTGGAAGGAGTTCAGGAACGAGCGGCCTCGTTCGACGAACGGGCTCTATGCCTCGATCAATGAGCGCGGGATCATATTGCTCAACCGACGCGCGTATGCTGAGCTGGGGCGCCCCGAAGCGGTCTCGCTGCTGTTTGACGAGAAACTTCTTACGATCGGGCTCAGGCCGTCGGCCCCGTTCCTCCACACGTCATTCCCGCTACAGCCGCGCGGAGCAAGCGGCAACATGATCATCCGCGCTCTTCCGTTCGTCAAGGCCAACCGGATCTCGCTCGCGTACACGATCAAATTCCTCAACCCCGTGATCGAAGACGGTGTACTTATCCTCGACCTCAACCTATCAGCCCGCTCCACCCAGTCGCCCCGGACCGCCTGGCGAAAGAACCCCCAAAGCTGAGTTTTCGATTTTCGGCGTGGATGGGCTAGACTGCATATGATCACGGATCATTTTTATGCTCTTCCTGACGCAGTCGGCTGCTGTGTACGGCATCGATGCCCTCGCGGTGGACATCGAGGTGAATTTGCGGCCGTCGCACGACAACGATCCGACGCCGCCGGTGACGATCGTGGGGCTGCCGGACACGGCGGTGCGCGAATCGCGCGAGCGGATACGCGCGGCCATCAGCAACAGCGGATACTTTTTTCCCGTTCAGCGGATCACGGTGAATCTGGCGCCGGCCGATGTCAAGAAAGAGGGTGCGAGCTTTGACCTGCCGATCGCACTCGGGATACTCGGCGCGAGCGGCGACCTGACCAACGGCCAGTCGCTCGAGACGACGATGGCGGTCGGCGAGCTGTCGCTTGACGGTCGCGTGCGGCCTGTGCGCGGCGCACTGTCGATCGCTCTTGCGGCGCGCGGAAAGGGAGTTAAGAATCTGCTCGTGCCTGAGGAGAACGCACCTGAGGCTGCGGTCGTCCAGGCGATCGACGTTTATCCGGTCAAGGACCTTCGCGAGGCCGCAGGAATCGTCCAGGACCTCGACGCCGAACGGCCGACGACCGTTCCGGCGTTCCGACTCGACCCGGCAGACCTGAGATCGAGGCCGAACCGATACACGATGGATTTCAGCGAGGTGCGCGGGCAGCAATCGGCCAAACGCGCGCTCGAGGTAGCGTCGGCTGGCGGTCATAACATCCTGTTCATCGGCCCGCCCGGTTCCGGCAAAACGATGCTCGCCAAGCGGCTGCCGACGATACTGCCGCCGCTCGAATTCGAAGAGGCGCTCGAGATCACAAAGATACACTCCGTAGCAGGGCTGACAGGGAGATCGGGGCTGGTCGTCGAGCGGCCGTATCAATCGCCGCATCACACCGTCTCGCAGGCCGGCCTGATCGGCGGCGGTTCGATACCAAAGCCTGGCGAGGTCAGCCTCGCTCATCTCGGCGTTCTGTTCCTCGATGAGCTGCCGGAATTCGATC
>CAZSOE010000107.1:0-6726 GCA_964608335.1 uncultured Chloracidobacterium sp. | reverse complement strand
CGAGAAGGAGACGGTCAATTTCATCCCAAACTATGACGATTCGCTGACCGAGCCGAGCGTCTTGCCGACAAAGATCCCGCTGCTGCTGGCGAACGGGTCGGAGGGTATTGCGGTTGGGATGGCGACAAAGATCCCGCCGCACAACCTGGGCGAGATCATCGACGGCACAGTCGCGTTGCTCAAAGATCCTCATATATCTATCGACAAACTGATCAAGCTCATTCCCGGCCCCGACTTCCCTACCGCCGGTTTCATCTATGGCCGCGAAGAGATCCATCGGGCGTATCGTGAAGGCCGCGGCGTGATCCAGATGCGTGCCAAGGCGGTCATCGACGAGATCGGCCGCGGCGACCGTACGAGAAACGCAGTTGTCGTTACCGAGATACCGTATCAGGTCAACAAGGCCGAACTCATCGCGCGCATTGCCGAACTGATCCAGGAGCGCAAGCTCGACGCGTCCGAGGTCCGCGACGAATCGAACCGCGAAGGAATGCGCATCGTCGTCGAGCTCAAGCGCGACGCCATACCACAGGTCGTCGTCAACAAGCTTTACAAGCTGACGCGCATGCAGGCGTCGTTCGGCATTATCAACATTGCGATCGTCGACGGCCAGCCGAAGGTGCTCAATCTCAAGCAGATGCTCGAGTCATTCGTCGAGTTTCGCCGGGAGGTCGTTCGTCGCCGGACCGAATTCGAACTGAGAAAAGCGCAGGCACGCGCACACGTGTTGGAGGGCCTCAACAAGGCGATCGACGCACTCGATTACATCATCCCGCTCATCCGCAACTCGCGCTCGGTCGACGAGGCCCGCGCCTGGTTGACGGCCGACTTCACGGACCTAAAGGAAGTTAAAAAGTGGCGGGGCATAACCGGCGCCAAGCCGCAGGATGCGTTCCTGAAGGACCTGCAAAAGGTCATTAAGTCGCTTGAATTCAGTGAGATACAGGCACAGGCCATTCTCGATCTCCAGTTGCGTCGACTGTCGGCACTGGAACGACAAAAGATCCTCGATGAATACGCCGAGATCATCAAGCACATCGCCGAGCTCGAGAACATCCTGGCAAACGAGAGCGTTCTCCGCCAGGTGATCGTCGATGAACTCCTCGAGGTCAAGAAGAATTATGCCGACGCGCGCCGGACGGTCATCGTCGATGCCGATGTCGAGTTAACTATCGAGGACCTGATCCCGGACGAGGATGTCGCGATCACGGTGACCAGGGCCGGTTACATCAAACGCACGCCTGTCTCGACGTATTCGCGACAGGGCCGCGGCGGGAAAGGACGTCTCGGGGCGACGGCGAAGAACGACGATTTTGTCGAACACCTTTTCGTCGCTTCGACGCACGCGTATCTGATGATCTTCACCGACGACGGACAGGTCTTTAAGATCAAGGTCCACGAGATACCCGAGGCCGCCGCCGCCGCGCGAGGCAAGGCAGTGGTCAATCTCGTGCAGCTCTCACAAGAGCGAAAGCTTGTCGCCGTCATGCCGGTGCGTGACTTTCAGGAAGAGATCTATCTCACGATGGTCACGCGCAATGGCGTGATCAAGAAAACGGCCTTGTCCGACTATCAGAACATTCGCGCGAGCGGCATCAGGGCCATTAATATCGACGACGGGGACGAGCTGCTCCGCATTATCCGCACGGACGGCAAGCAGCAGATCTTTATCGCAACGCACGACGGCATGGCGGTCCGCTTTGACGAGAGCGATGTGCGGCCGATGGGCCGTGTCGCCCGCGGCGTGCGCGGCGTCAATCTCCGCAAGGGCGATTATGTTGTCGCGGTCTGTTCCGTATCACCGGATGGCGAGGAAAAGATCTTGTCTGTTTCCGAGAAAGGTTTTGGCAAACAGACACAGGTCGGCAGCTATCGCCTGACAAAACGCGGCGGCATCGGCGTCATCAACATGAAGACGACCGACAAGACCGGCAAGGTCGTCTCGGCCTTTCCGGTCGAAGAGGACAGCGAGATCATGATCATCACGCAGCAGGCGAAGCTCATTCGCCTCGGCGTCGATAAGATCCGCGAGACCGGCCGTTCGGCACAGGGAGTGACGCTGATCAAGACGGGCGAGGACGATCAGGTCACCGGCGCGACGCTGCTGCCCAACGGCGAAGAAGAATAGTATTTGATCAGCTAGGTTTGGAAGGTTCGGCGAGCCGGCCCGAGATCTCGATAATGGCGTCGAGGTCGCGGCCGGCTTGCGTCGCGTGATTAACATCGAACGCCGCACCGGGTTCGAAGATCGGGTTCGTCACAAATGCAAGGATGAACTTGCAGAGCGTGCCAAGTGACTTGCGCGCGGGTTCCTCCGGCATCGGAGCGCCCGATGGTTTTTGCGGATCGGCCTCCGGCTCGGGCAACGCAAGGTTCGCTTTCAGCCTTGCGGCTCGCTTTCTGATATCAGCCGACAATGTTGTGACATAATTCTCCGCCGGCGACGCACCTGAGGACCTGAGCGTCAGGACCAGATCGTTGTACGAGGTCTGAAGCCCGGTGAGGTCCTCGACCACCTCTATTTTCAATTCCCGCGCACGTCTGAGGCTTTCGGCGTCCGGTTCCTTCTTCTTGCCCCGGGCCATGTCGTCGCGGTCGTAGTCGCGGGCCTGGCGGTTAAGCGTCTCGACGCGCCGCTCGACTGCCGGTATCGCGCGCGAAGCCTGCGCCGAAACGACCGAAGCCAAGGCGGCGGCGACACAGACGACTAGTGCAATATGAAAGGAGATCGGAATTGGCAGCCGAACCAGCTTCATCTTAACTGCCGAGCGTAGCAAGGAATATCAAAAACGAACTCAAATATACGCGCAATCCGACCGGTCTTCAAGAGAAGAGTGTCGGCTCGGTCGGGCGATGCATCAGCGCCGCGAGGCCAAAATGTTCGTAAGCAAGGCGGGTTGCCATTCGCCCGCGCGGTGTGCGGTTAAGAAAACCGATCTGTAGCAGATACGGCTCGATGATCTCTTCGATCGAATCTTTTTCTTCATGGATCGCGGCCGAGAGCGTTCCCAATCCGACTGGGCCGCCGTCGAATTTTTCGATTATGGTTTTGAGCAGCTTTGCATCCATCTCGTCGAGGCCGTAGCTGTCTACTTCCATCCGATCGAGCGCGTTCGACGCGACTTGTTCCGTAATTCGGCCGTCGTGATCGACATCGGCAAAATCGCGCACGCGTCTCAGAAGCCGATTGACGATACGCGGCGTGCCGCGGCCCCGACGCGCGATCTCGTGCGAACCGGCCTCGTCGATCTCGGTATTCAATATACCGGCCGAGCGGTTGCAGATGGTCTGCAGATCATCGACCCCGTAAAAATCAAGATGAAAAATGATCCCGAACCTTCCTCGCAGCGGCGCCGTGATCAATCCCGGCCGCGTCGTCGCACCAACCAGCGTGAACTTTGGCAGATCAAGCGTTACAGGCCGCGCCGCAGGACCCTGGCCGATCATTATCGGCAAAACGTAATCCTCCATCGCCGGGTAGAGGATCTCTTCGATCGCGGGGTTGAGACGATGGATCTCGTCTATAAAAAGCACGTCGCCTTCTTCGAGATTGCTCAGGATCGCGGCAAGATCACCCGCCTTCTCGATGATCGGCCCGGCCGTCGCTTTGAGCTTTGTGCCCATCTCGTTCGCGACGATCCCCGCAAGCGTCGTCTTCCCCACACCCGGCGGCCCCGTGAGCAAGATGTGATCCAACGCCTCACGCCGCTTGAGCGCCGCTTTCATAAAGACACGCAAATTCTCTTTGACCTTCGTCTGGCCGATGTATTCTTCAAGACGTGTTGGACGCAGCGTCGCCTCGAAGCGGCTCTCATCGGGCGAAAGCTCCTCGTTGCGGATGTTGATCGCGGCCGTGCTCGTCATGCTTGAATCTTTCTGACGTGATTTTACCGCAGATGACACAGATAACGCAGATGGAAAGCGATCAAATCAGATCGTCTTGATCCTCGTCACCTGCGTCATCTGCGGTTGATAGCCGTTAATGCAAGAGTCCCTTATTCCACAGAGCGAGAATATCCATCGAGAACGCCACGATGCAGTGCAACACGAGTCCCATCCAGATGTTGCCGTTCTTGAGGCTTAGCCAGCCGAGGAAAAGGCCCGCGAAGATCGCGGCAAACGTCTCGGGCATCGGCTTCTGGAAGTGGATCATCGTGTACGGCACGGTCATCACGAGGATCGAATATTTGCCAAGTGCATCTTTCAGGCTGTGGACGAGAAAACCGCGAAAGAAGAATTCGAGACCGAAGAACTGGAGAAAGTAGATCAGTTCCCAGATCAGCAGCGTCCGCGAGAGATACGGCGAGCCGTCGTAAACGCGCAGGAACGGATATTTCTCGGAAAATCCGCTCGTCATCGACATCAAAAAAACGAGCGGCAGCATTAGAACCGCCGACTGGATCAAGAGGCGTGCAAACCCCGGCTCGATCTTCGTCGAAAGCCCGATCTCGCTCAATCGCCGTTTCTGAACCAGCCGGACCACTGCCGCAGGAACGACAAAATAGAAGAATACCGAGACAGCGACCCACCAGACGAGGGAGTAGAGGTTGTTGCTCGTCGGCTGATTGGCTTCGCGGCCGATCTCGGCGAACGGTGTGCTGCGAAGAAGCTGTTCAAGATACCAGGGGTTCTTGAGATAGCTGATGCACGTGAGTCCGACGGCCGCGTATAGAAGCGCGAACACGGCCCGGCGGTCCAGGCGAGCGAGGTCGTCGCGGATCTGTCGAGCGAGGTCGAGCATCCGCGGCTATTTGGCGAGTATCTGCAGGCTGCGGCGCAGCAGCTTCTGGACCGAGGCCTCGGTTCCCTCCTGAGCCGCCTTTTGCAGGGCACGCTCGGCCGCGGAACGCTGGTAGCCGAGGTTTACCAGGGCAGAAAGAGCGTCCTCAAAAAGCCCTTCCGCGGGCAGCGGAGATCCGCCAGAAGCCGCTCCGGCGGCCATCGCGAGCTCGCCAACCTTGTCGCGAAGCTCGACAACGAGTCTTTCGGCCGTCTTGCGGCCAACGCCGGGAATGCTCGTCAGGCGTGCGAGGTCGTTGTTCCGGATGGATCTCACGATCTCGTCCGCGCTCATGCCCGAAAGGATGGTCACGCCGAGCTTCGGCCCGACGCCCTGGACCGAGGTCAATCGCAGGAAAAGGTTTCGCTCACGCACGGTCTTAAAACCAAACAGCTGCAGCGTATCCTCGCGGACGTGCGTGTAGATCCGCAAATTCACCTCCGAGCCCGGCTCGCCAAGTTCGTAAAACGTCGACAGCGGTATCGCGACCTCGTAACCGACGCCCGCAACATCGACGATCACAGAACTGGCCGATTTTTCGAGAAGTTTGCCTGAAAGGTAGGCGATCATTGACTTCACACTAAAGTAAAATCCCCGCGAGGGCAACGATGGACGCTATTCCTGCAACCAAAATTTTGCGGCCTGGCCCGATCAAGGTGTAGAATAGAATTTGCGCAACCTGCGCACCCCCAAGGGCGTAAATATATGCAAGGAATTCCAGAGGTAGGCAAAATGAATATCGGCGGTTTTATTAGGCGTGCGTTGCCGTTCGTCGCGGCATTTTCATTGGGGGTTCTCATCGCAAGTTTCTTTGTCGACCTGAGCCGCCCGGGCGTCGGGCAGCGGTTCAGGAACAAACGGTGCTTCGAGGTTAAACGCCTGCGGGCCGAGAATGAGGCCCTGCGAAACGAGAACCTGCGCCTCAGAAACGAGTTTGAGGGCCTGCAGATGAGAACGACGCCGCTCCGCCACCCGGAGGTGGACGAATGGCCGGGAACCGCACTCGACGGCCTGCCGCCCCGACCGCCCGCGCCGCCGGTCGCGAAAAGGGCACAATAACCTTGCGTAAAACATTCTGAGACCACAGGTTAACGCCGCCGAAAAGGTGTGTTAATCTGTGGTTTCCTCTTTTCGGATGGAAGAATCCGCAGCCAGAAAACTTATCGTCGAGATCGGCCGCCTGATGTACGAGCGCAGCTATGTCGTCTCGTCGGACGGGAATGTGTCGATCCGGATCGACGACGACCGCGTACTGGCCACGCCGACGATGACCTGCAAGGGCCGTATGACCGAAGAGGGGCTTGCGCTGACCGACATGCAGGGCAAGCCGGTCGCTGGTGGGCGCGCCTCGAGCGAGCTGGCGATGCACCTGCTGATCTACAAGATGCGGCCCGAGATCAAGGCCGTTTGCCACGCCCATCCGCCGCATGGAACGGCGTTTGCGGTCGCCGGCCTCGCGATCGATAAACCGATATTGAGCGAGGTGATCCTGACCCTCGGCTGCGTGCCGCTCACCGATTACGGCACGCCATCGACAAACGAGCTGACCGAAGCGATGAAGCCCTTCGTCCCGCACCATAACGCCCTCTTGATGGCCAATCACGGTGCCGTGGCCTACGGCGAGGACCTCTGGCAGGCTTGGGACCGGCTCGAGACGCTCGAGCACACCGCGAAGATCGCGATCCTGGCCAAAGCCCTGGGCGGTGCCAACGATCTGCCGTCGGACGCGATAGAGAAGCTGATCAACATTCGCGAGAAAGCAGGCTATCTCAAAGAAAATGCCCGCTGCCAGGCCTGCGGCTATCTTCACGACACCAAGATCACGTGCGACCTCGATGTGAGTTACCCGGCCGCCTCAGGCGAGAATGGTCGAAAGGTCTCATTCACGCGCGAAGAGTTGATCGAGCTTTTGAGCCAGGCAGCCAAGTTGGGTTAGAATACAAGCA
>CAZSOE010000106.1:4898-6751 GCA_964608335.1 uncultured Chloracidobacterium sp. | reverse complement strand
CTTTTCTTGATGACAACGTTCGCATGATCGGCGTCGAGGCGGGCGGACGAGGCAGCAACCTTGGCGATCATGCCGCGCGATTTATGCATGAAGGCGACGTCGGTGTTCTTCAGGGAACCAAAAGCTACATTCTGCAGGACGATCACGGCCAGATCGCGGCGACGCACTCCGTCTCGGCGGGACTCGATTATGCGTCGATCGGGCCGGAACACGCGTTCCTGCATGATGTGAAACGGATCGAGTATGTGTCCGCCTCGGACGACGAGGCATTGGCTGCCTTTGGGCTGCTTTCTGAGACAGAAGGCATAATCCCCGCACTCGAATCGGCGCACGCGGTCGCCCATGCAGTGAAGTTGGCTCCGGAATTGAGTCGCGACTCGCTGATGATCGTCAATCTTTCGGGACGTGGCGATAAGGATGTAGGTACGATCGCAGAATCCAGGACAGCTGACAGCTTATAGCTGATAGCTTTCAGCTGTTCATATAGTTTGGCATGAGTCGCATAAGTGAGAAGTTAACGAAAGGTCGAGGGTTCATTCCGTTCGTCACTGCCGGCGATCCTGATCTTGAGACTTCGCTTTCGATCGTTCGCAAGCTCGCCGAATGCGGCTCGGACGTAGTCGAGCTCGGCGTTCCCTTCTCGGACCCGATGGCCGACGGGCCGACTATCCAGCGTTCGTCGCAGCGTGCGCTTGAGGGTGGCGTAACGCTCGAGGACGTGATCGGGCTCGCAAAGGAATTTCGACGCAATTCGGATGTGCCGCTCGTATTGTTTACGTATTTCAATCCGGTGATGAGGTTTGGCGTCGATCGCTTCACGGCCGCCGCAGCGGATGCGGGTATCGATGGTGTGCTGCTAACAGATGTGATCGAGGGCGAGGCGGAAGAACTGTCGAAACTGTTCGCGGCCGCCGGCATTGATCTGATCTCGCTCGTTGCCCCAACGACAACAGATGAGCGCCTTGAACAAATATCTGAAAGGGCTCGTGGGTTCATCTACGCCGTATCGCGTGCGGGCGTAACGGGTGCCCGGAGCGATGTGAGCGGCGAGGCCGAGAACCTTGTGCGAAGAACGCGACGGTGTACCGACCTGCCGATCGCGGTCGGCTTTGGCATCTCGTCACGCGAGCAGATCGAGCAGGTCTGGCGGTATGCGGACGCAGCGGTTGTCGGTTCGGCGATCGTCACCGAGATAGAGAAGAATCCCGAAGACGCGGTCTCTGCGGTCGAGCGCTTCGTGATCGAACTTCTACCTTCGGTTGCAAAAACAGGGGCCGAAACTTAAAGTGGTAGTTTTGCTAATGGTTACGGAATAAGAACTTATGTTGATCGTGATGAAATCGGACGCAACCGCGGCCGATATTGAAAGGGTACTTGAGGTCGTCGAGGCGTTGGGTTTTCGCGGCCACGCGATGCCTGGCGAGAACAGGACGGCGATCGGGGTGACCGGAAACAAAGGCGCGATAGATCCCGGCAACTTCGAGAATCTGCCCGGAGTGGCGGACACGATCCGGGTCACCCAGCCGTACAAGCTGATCTCGCGCGACCTGCGGCCGGAGAAATCCGTTGTTCGGGTTGGCAATGCGACGATCGGCGGCAGCGAGTTGGCCATGATCGCCGGCCCGTGTGCCCTGGAAAATCGCGATCAGGTTTTCACGACCGCTGAGGCCGTCGCTGCGACCGGCTCCCGGTTCTTTCGCGGCGGAGCATTTAAACCGAGGACCTCGCCATACGCGTTTCAGGGTCTCGGCGAAGACGGGTTGAAGATGCTGGCCGAAGTGCGTGACCAGTTCGGTTTAAATATCGTCACCGAGGCGATGGATGAGCACGGCGTGCAGGCCGGTGACGGGGCG
>CAZSOE010000106.1:0-4888 GCA_964608335.1 uncultured Chloracidobacterium sp. | reverse complement strand
CCGTCGAGAAATACGGCGATTGCATTCAGATCGGCGCCCGGAACATGCAGAACTTTTCGCTGCTCAGGTATGTTGGCCGAACACGCAAGCCTGTGCTTCTGAAGCGGGGTCTCTCGGCGACACTCGACGAGCTATTGCTCGCTGCCGAATACATTATGGCTGAGGGCAATTACGATGTGATCTTATGCGAGCGCGGAATTCGAACCTTCGCTGCCCACGCACGCAACACGATGGACCTTTCGGTCGTGCCGGCCGTCCACCGCCTAACCCACCTCCCGATCATCGTCGACCCGTCGCATGGCACGGGCCACAATTATCTCGTTGCCCCGATGGCGAGGGCCGGTGTCGCCGTCGGTGCCGATGGCTTGATCATCGAGGTGCATCCCCGGCCCGAGGAAGCTCTTTGTGATGGTGCACAAGCCCTTACCCTGCAACAGTTTGCCGACCTTGCGTCACAGCTCAGGGTGCTTTATGAGTTGAACGCCGAGCCTGCCGTCATGCTGGCCGAGAACCACTAGCAAAAGAAAAACCCGCGCATTCCCCATCCTCGGAGAATGCGCGGATCTTCTTTCCTCTCGCCCGGTGCCTTTTGCCTATTTTACCGGGCGGAGTCTGACAAGACCATAAAACTGGATGTAGCAGCTCACCATTGCGGCGAGGATCAGGAACGTCATCGGCAGCGGCTTAAACGGATCGGGCAGGAACGCACCGATCAAACCGCCTGTAAGACCAATGACCGCTCGGATAATGATCCAGTCGCCGAGTCGCACCTTGTTCTCGTTTGCCACAAAGAAAGGCAATACAAGCAGGGCTGCGGCCGTGAGCAGCATCATCGAACTCTCGAGTGATGAAAATCCCGCGGTCCGGCCGATCTCGACCGCGAGGAAGAACAGAACGACCCCCGTGTCCCAACCCATATCTTTAAGTGTGTGTTTCATCGTTGTGTGTTAGTTGAGTAGTTGTACGACTCACGCCGCTCGATCATTTATTTCCGGCCGGGCTTCCCGCTGAACTGCTTGTAAGCGACGCGGAAAAGTTCCGAAAGCGCCTTCGCGGTTTCCGGACTAAGCTTCCTGTCGGCACGCAGGTGCGCCTCAATGATGTCGGGTGTTGATTCGTGCGGATAGTAGATCACCGGTTCGACCGTCTTGCCCGTCTGGTCCTTCATCAAACGATCGACCGGCATATCCAGCCAGCGCGTCAGACGCGCAATGTTGTCGGCATCGGGGCGGCCCGTACCGTTTTCGATGCGAGAAAGAGTCGACGCCGAGACGTCCGTAACATCGCCGACGTCTCGCAAGCTCAGGCCGAGCTCTTCGCGACGGCGTTTGATCGCCCGGCCGAGTTCGGCGGTATTGATCAGGCTTTCATTCTTGTTGACCATGGTTAGTTTCTCCTTAAAAGTGTAAGTGCCATTGGTGCACTTGCGATTTCACAGATAAAACATAGCACAGCAAATTTTTAAATGCAACACTATGTTTCTCTCTTGCAACGAACAAAGTTTTCTGGTACGATGTTTCACAGATGCAACCTTCCCGTCGGATCGAGTCGCATCATAAGGACAGTTAAACACAATAAGGAGAACCATTTAGAGATGAAACGCACAACGAACGAGAACACGACGCAGCAGGATCTGAGGCCTATTCAGGGGTCTAGCAATGTTTTGGATTTTTCGGCCACCTTGCAGGAATTGAGAAAAACGGTCGATCCGGCCCTAATCAGGCAGCGGGCCGGCCGGCGTGACCGCAACGGCAATATGCACATGGTCGAGTATGTCGAATGGCACACGGTCGCCGATATTCTCGACGAGCACGCGGCAAATTGGTCCCACACCGTGAAGGACATCCGCGCGATCGGCGACATCATTACCGTGACCGTTGCGATCACGATCAACGGGGTCACACGTGAAGGCGTCGGCACCGGCAAGACGGCAAGCGAGACCGGCATCAAGAAGGCCGAGCATGACGCCCTGAAGCGGGCCGCCGTCAAGTTCGGGATCGCACGCGAGCTGTATAAGAAGGAATTCGACTCGATCGATGACGAGGTCGCTCAGCAGACTGAGACGCAACGCCCATCCGGCGCCGTGGCTCGCACGCTCGGCGACATGGTCACGGCAAAGCAGCTCGGCATGATCCGCGCGATCGGCCGCGACGCAGGTCTGGATGCCGAGCGCGAGAGTTCGCAGCTCTTTGGCTGCTCGGTGGAAGAGCTTTCGAAGCGTGCGGCGTCCGATCTGATCGAACATTTGCAGAACATGCAGCGAAAGGCAGCCCCGATGCGACGGGCGGGCTGATCGGGTCAGAGATTTTGAGCTGCGGGTTTTTCTCCTGTCTAACTCCAACCAGAGGAGAGTTCATTGCCCATTCCCGCAGCTCAAATCTCCACGAACACACCGAACGGAATTATGGGAAACCTGTGGGACCGCACGTCGTATAAGGTGAGGATAGCGTCAGAATGATGCCGGATGTCGCGTTTTTACAAGGCGCCCGCGACCCATTTGGGTTATCATCATCAGGATCGAATCAACAATCGAGGAGAGAGTATGGCACAAGAAGCTAGTGAAATGGCTGGTTTTGCCGGCCCGCAGCAGGGCGACTTCTGTTGGACCGAGATCGCCAGCAGCGACGCCGAAAAATGCAAAGCCTTCTATACCGAGGTGTTCGGTTGGAAGTTTCAGGACAGCAAGGCGATAACCGACGGGTTTGCCTATCACGAGTATTACACCGGCAGCGATTATCCGTCGGGCGGTCTGTACGAGATCTCGGCCGAGATGTGCGGCGACGGACCGCTTCCGCCCCCGCACTTTATGACCTACGTGGCGGTCGACGACGTCGATGCCAACGCGAAACTCGCACAGGAGCTGGGCGGGACCATCATCAAGGAGCCGTCGGACATCCCTAACACCGGTCGCTTTGCGATCATTCAGGACCCGACCGGCGCCGTGTTCGCTACGTTCAAGATGCAGGAGGGACAAAATGGCTGAATTTACGATACCGAACGCCGGCGAGATCTGCTGGCGTGAATTGCGGACAAAGGACCTCGGCGCGGCACAGGAGTTCTATTCGAAGCTGTTCGGCTGGGAGCTCAAGCCGAGCGCGATCGCACCGGCCGGTTATCAGGAGATAATGCAGGGCGGTGCTCCGACCGGCGGGATGATGTCAATGGAGGGTGACGACTGGGGCGGTGCCCCGTCACATTGGGCAAGCTATATCGCGGTCGCTAGCACGGACGAAACGCTCGCCAAGATCACGGCCAACGGCGGCAGCGTACGAGTACCGGCGTTCGATGCGCCGGGCGTCGGGCGAATGGCGATGGTAGCGGATCCGTCAGGGGCCGACTTTTCGATCATCCAGTTCGAAAAGCCTCAATAAGAAGTAATCACCAAAAGACACGAAAGGACACTAAGAGGACGTGATCTTCTTCGTGTCCTTTCATGTTTTCCTGGTTACTTCTTTCTTCCGTCCGTGTCGAATATCTCGACCGTTTCGGCGTAACCCTCGACCTGGGGCATCACTTCGGCGGCGTCACCGACGACAACGATCGCCATTCTGTCGGGCCGAACATACTGATCGGCCACCCGCGCCACATCGTCCGCAGTAACGGCGGAGACGTTGTCCCGATAGGTCTGTAGGTGATCGGCCGGCAGATCGTACAGGTGTTGATTGACGATCAGGTTGGTCAGACCCTCCTGGGTTTCTGCACGTATCGGAAATACCCCGGTCAGAAAGTTCTTCGCATCGGCCAGTTCGTCGTCACCGACCCTGTCCGCCCGGATGCGTTCCAGTTCGTAGAAAAATTCTTTCAGCGAGGCACCGGTCACTTCGTTGCGCACCTCGGCCGTCGCCTCGAGGCTACCGTAGAGTTTCTTTGAATCGAGCCGCGTGTATGCTCCGTAGGTGTAACCCTTCTCTTCGCGGAGGTTCATAAATACTCGCGACGACGCTCCGGCGCCAAGAACCTGATTCATCACCAGCATCGGAAAATGGTCGGGATGATGACGCCGGATCGCGAGGTCGGCAAGAACGATGTTCGACTGCGCGGAACCTGGTCGGTCGACGAAGGTCAGTGTGCGGGAGGTGCGCTTCGGTGGTTCCTGGAATTTACGCAAGGGCGCGGCTCCGGGCTGCCAATCACCAAAAAGACCCTCGACCTCGTTAAGAAAGTCGGTGCCGTCAATATCGCCCACGGCTATCAGGATAGCGTTGTCAGGTACGTATGACGCGCGGTGAAAGTGTGCCAGGCGCGTTCGATCCAGTTTTTCGATATCGGACTGCGATGGTGAAACGACCGAATACGGATGTGAACCGTAAATGAGGCGAGCCGCCTGTTCGCCCGCGAGGAACGCAGACTGGGAACGTTGGAACTTAAGATGCTCGACCGTGTTCCGGCGATAAAGGTCGAGCTCATCCTCGGGGAACGTCGGTCTCAGTACAACGTCGGCCATCAAGTGCAGCACTTCGGACGTATATAGCGACAACGTCGAAGCGGCCACGATCGTAAAATCATCGCTCGCGTGTGCCGTCAGGCTAGCCCCGAGTCGTTCGACCTTTTCCGCAAGCTGACGGCTCGAATACTCGGCCGTTCCCTCTGTGACCATCGCTGCGATGGCGGACGTCAGGCCGCGAGCATCTTCCGGATCGCCGATATCGCCCCGCTGGAACGCAAGCCGGAGGCTTACAAGAGGCAACCGGTCGTCCGGCATAAGCACAAGCTGAAGGCCGTTGGCGAGCTTCAGGTGCTGCGGTGGCGGTATATCGAAAGCGATCGGAGCCAGCGGTGCCGGCGGCGCTTCTTTAAGAGCTGTGGTCATAGAACTTTGGTGTGCTATCCCTGCCCTACCGGAACGACATCCAGCAGCGCGCGGTTATCCGTATTCAGGTAAACGCCT
>CAZSOE010000105.1:4788-6752 GCA_964608335.1 uncultured Chloracidobacterium sp. | reverse complement strand
CGGCGAGCATCTGCAAGTAATCGATGCCGGTCGGTTCTTCTTTTATCTTCCGCCCGAGCGCGGTGTTCTCGCGTTGGAATGTCCACGGGATGAACGCGGTAAAGCCGCCGGTCTCGTCTTGAACGTCGCGGACACGCTGCAAGTGTTTTACTCGATGTGAGATGTTGTCGCCGATGCCGAACATCATCGTCGCCGTCGAGCGCAAGCCGACCTTGTGAACAGCGCGCATCACGTCGAGCCATTCCTGCGTCGTGCATTTAGTCGAAACGCGTTTGCGAACTTCGTCGTCGAGTATCTCGCCGCCGCCGCCGGGAAGTGAATTCAAACCGGCGTCTTTCAGCCGCTGCATGATCGTGACGTAATCGAGCTTGGAGATCAGGTGGATGTTATGTATCTCGGGCGGCGAAAAGCAGTGAAGTTGAAAGCCCCGATACTTCGCATGCAGCGTCCTGAGTAGGTCCTCGTACCACTCGATGTTGAAGTCCGGATGAAGCCCGCCCTGCATCAGTACGCCCGTTCCGCCGAGCGCGATCGTCTCGTCGATACGCTTACAGATCTCGTCGATCGAGTGAACGTACGTGTCCGGTTTCCCGGGCTGCCGATAGAACGCGCAAAACGTACAGACGACGTTGCAAACGTTGGTATAATTGATGTTACGGTCGATTATATAGGTGACCGTGTCGGTTGGGTTGTGCCGTATCCGCACCTCATGCGCGGCGAGGCCGATGCGGACAAAATCCTTTGATTCGAGCAATGCGGTACAGTCGTCCGACGAAAGTCTTTCACCCGCCACGACACGATCCAGGATTGGCTGAATATCGCTGACCATTCGTCTATAATCTTACCAAAACTTTGCGGCTTCATTGCGGTCTTGGCGTCTTTGCGTGAAAGCAAAACCACTTCATGCAAAGACGCAAAGGACGCAAGTAAGGCGGGGAACATGCCCACGGCCAAATTCCGATCAAAAGTCGAGGTGACCGACAGCACGCCGCCGTGGCATATCGTGCGTGTTCCAAAAAAGTATGTCGCCGATTTTGGTTTCAAGAGCAACCTGCGTCGCGTCGTCTGTACGCTGAACGGAAATGAAACATTCAACTGCGCGCTGTTTCCGAGCAAGGGCGATTACTTTATTACCCTGAGTAAACAGCGCCGTTCAAAGCTCGGCATCGACGTTGGTGATAGTGTGATGGTCGAGCTCAGCAAGGACGAGAGCAAGTACGGAATGCCGATGCCCGATGAATTTGCCGAGATTCTGCGTCAGGACGGCGAGGCCGATAGATTATTCAACGCTCTTTCACCCGGCAACCAGCGGCTGATGCTCAAGTTGATCGTATTTGTTGAAGATGTCGACAAACGGATCGCCCGCGGACTGGTCGGTCTTGAGCTGCTCAAGCGCTCGGACGGTGTTTTTGATTACCACACGCAGCATGCTGCGATGCGGCTTGCGTCATCCGCGACTCCGCACGTGAGGTTCGAGCGTTAATGGCGGAGAACAAACCCGTTAAGTTCAAAACTATACTTACTTCATCCGAAGAGCAGATGGGCTGGCACTATCTTGTCGTCGAAAAGCGCCTCGACAAGCGCATGAAATTCACCGGCAAGTCAAAGCGCGTGTTTTGCTCGATCAACGGAGCCGAGCCGTTCCAATGCGCTCTGATGCCGTGGGGCGACATTTTTTACATCATCGTCAACAAACAGAAGCGAGAGAAGATCGGTATAAGAAAGGGCGATACGGTCACCGTTGAATTGACCCGCGACGAGAGCAAATACGGCCTCCCGATGCCCGCCGAACTCAGGGAAGTCTTGCGGCAGGACCGTGCGGGCGACCGCCTGTTCCACGCGCTCACCGCCGGTAAACAGCGTTCGATGCTTTATTACCTTGGCAAGATCAAAAACATCGACAACCGCATCCACGCCGCGCTCGTCTTTATCGAACATCTCAAGAACAACGACGGCAAGATCAT
>CAZSOE010000105.1:0-4688 GCA_964608335.1 uncultured Chloracidobacterium sp. | reverse complement strand
TCCACGCCGCGCTCGTCTTTATCGAACATCTCAAGAACAACGACGGCAAGATCATCGGAAAGGTGTTGTACGAGGAACTGAAGCGTCCCATCACCGATCTCTAGACAAAACTGAGCGGCCGGTTCGCTTCGATGAGGTTGTGCTTTGCAGCAAGGTCGAAGAAAAGTTCCATACCCCGTCGCATCGAGTCGTCGATCGAGTACGAGATGTTCTCGGTTAGATACCTTTTCATTTCGTCGCGGCCAAGTCCGGTCTCCGAAGCGTAATTTGCTGCGATCTCGTATATATGTGCGAGTCCCTCATCACGCGCCGCCGCGAAGTCGATATCGCACTGCTCTCGCGTCATCCACATCGCGAAAACAAAACCGAGACCGGTGTGTTTGTGCCACAGTTCCGCAAGATCGAACACTCGACGGTCAGCACCGGGAGCGGTAGCGACCGGATTCTTGTCTCGTTCAGTTGAGGAGGTGCAGACGCCCCGGAATCCGGTCGCTACCGCTCCCGGTCCTGACAGGCCCAGTGCGGGATCGCCGATGATCAATGCGGCGTCCGGCTCAGCGAGCATGGCTACGAGATCGGGCTCCGCGTCGTGCCACGCGGGTTCGAAGCCGAGGAATTCGCGGAAAACGATCTTTGTCAGCACGACCGATGTTCTTGACGAACGATCGAGCGCAACCGACCGGACATCACGCAAGTCTCCACCTTTTGTAACCAGACAGACGCTTCGGACGCGCTCCTTAGCGCCGACGCAAACATCCGGGACAAGGCGAACATCGTCCAGTATTTGTGCCAGGATGACCGGGACCAGCGCTACATCGACACGTCTTTGTTCGAGTAGCTCAGCCGACCGCGTCGGCGCGTTGTCGAGGATCAGCTCGACCTTGCCGTGGTTGGAACCGTAGAGGAACGACCATATAAGCGGGGCTGTGTTCGAGTAGCTCGAGGCTGATATGCGAGGGGTGGACATTTAGAAAAGTCTCACGCAAAGCCGCAAAGAACGCAAAGCGGCGCGCTGCATAGCCTGAGTGGATTCGCGTCTCGTGTTGCACTATCCTATCCGCGTGAAGATCTACGACGTGACGGTGACGATCGGCGCAGGGACGCCCATCTACAAAGGTGATCCGGGCGTTGAGATCACGTCGTTCAAGGCCCTCGCCAGCGGGGATTCGGCGAATGTGTCGCAGATCTCTATGGGAGTGCACACGGCGACTCACGTCGATGCGCCAAATCACTTTATCGACGGTGCTCGCCGCGTAAACGAGATCGATCCCGCAAAACTCATTGGCCCGTGCCGCATCGTCGAGATAGACGATGACGTGATCGCGATCGAACCGGAGCACGTAGGCGACATCTCCGGCGTAGAGCGCGTATTGTTCAGGACGCGCAATTCTACTTTTTGGGCGACGCCCGAGGACGGATTTCGCACCGATTTTACTTACATCACGCCGGCGACCGCCACGATGCTCGTCCGACACAGGGTCGTCCTCGTTGGCATAGACTATCTCTCGATCGAGAAGAGCGGCTCGCCCGGTCATCCCGTTCACGTCGCGTTGCTTGAAAAAGAGATCGTTATCCTCGAAGGCCTCGATCTTCGAGCGATCGCGCCGGGCGACTACGAGCTGATCTGTGCTCCGCTTAAGTATGATGGGGCAACCGGTGACGGTTCGCCTGCCCGAACTTTCCTTTATAGTCGATAGGCCTCGAGGTGCGTCGTGAACTGGCCGCGCCGCTGTTGAAGGAGAAACAGTATGAACCCAATTCAGACGATCCGCAGGTCGGTCGCGTTCTGCCTCTTTGTCGCGCTCGTTTCGATGTGGTGTGCCGGGCCGTCGGCGATCTCGGCGGACGCAACACCCTTCGTGGCCGTCGATGCCTCGGAGGAGCCGCCGGCTGGTGGTATGCGGATCTTCCGAATGCAGTTGCCCGGAGGACTGTTCAGGATCTACCTCCCGGATGACATTCGCGTTGGCGACCGCATATCGGGCAGCGTCTCCTTCGAGCCGAATGCAGCAAACGCCGCGGAGGGTGAAGCGTTCCTCGCACGGCTGACGCAGGTACGTATCGAAACTCGATTTCTGGAATCCGGCCCGCGCTCGTCGGCGACATCGGTGAACGGCGATCGATTTTCCAGCGGGTTCCGGTTCGACGTGCCAGCGGGCGCGACGGGGCCGCTGACACTTGATCTGTCAGCGGGGCCGGGCACTGATCTGGGTGAGGTCAGACTGCCGATATCGCGAGACATGACCCCGGGCATTGGCGAAACGCCTGTTGCCGGGCATGTCTTCCCGGGTCTCGCCCAGGCCGGCCGGCCGCTCGAGATACGCGGCGCGTTCGACGGCGATTCGGCCAACACGATCGCCGAACTGGACAAAGCGCCGGTCCAGGTGCTGATCGAATCGCCGCGTTTGCTCGTTGTCCGCTCTCCGGCCAAGACCCTTGGCGTGACCGAGATCGTTGTAAAGGACGGCACCACCCGGATCGCGGGCACCACCCGAAATATCGGCGTCGGTCTAAGTGCGCCAAAGCTGAACCTGATAAAAGGAGAAACGACCTTACTGACCGTTCGTGTCGAAGGACTGGCCGGAATACGGACGAATGTGCCCCTTTGGCTTGTAAAGGCCGGCACTGTGGTCATGGAAGGCGGCAACTTTCAACACCTGCTGATCAAACCGTCAGAGGTTCGGGCCGACGGGACGTATCAGACGACACGAACTCTGACCGGCATCGCCGCAGGTTCATTCGGTGTGGTTGCGACCGTCATCGATCCGACCGTCAAGCCCATCGTGATACCTCTGGCCGAAGGCGCGGAGGTGAACGGGTACAAGGTCCAGCGCGACGGCGGCGGGATGCGGTTCGAAGCGGCGGGAGTTATCGACCCCATCACCGGAAAGCCGCTCAACGGTGCCCATCGGCTCCGGGCAGATTGCGGCGTGCCCGTGCTCTCAAAACTTCCCATGATCGGAATGCTCTTTAAGAACGGCTCCGCCCGTTCCGAAAAACAGGAGTGCCTGGTCTTTATCACCCCGCGGATCATCAAGACGGATGAGTGAGTGAGCCGCCGCATTCACGCACGCCGATCCCGTCCCTCGTCACTCATAACTCCTTTTTGCAGGGGTGATGAGTGACCATCCTCTCCTCGCCATCCGTCGTCCCTTGTTCCCCGTCCTGCGTTTTAGTATCCTCGATAATTCGCCCAATCTGCGGACGTGGCGGAACTGGTAGACGCGCAGGTCTCAGAAGCCTGTGGCCGCAAGGCCGTGGAAGTTCGATTCTTCTCGTCCGCACCACAAAATCAGTTCGGAGTTTCGAGTTCCGAAGTTCCGGGTTTAAATTCTCAAAATCGGACTCGCCTTTGGTTAACAATGCGGTCCGATTTTCTTTCAGCTCTTAAATCGAATCAAGGGTCTTTCGGCTTATCCGTTGCGGAAACCCGGGTTGAAAAGCTCGCCGATTATTATGAAATAGTTCTCGAGCACAATCCGTTGCTTCATTTGGTGGCTCCGTGTTCGGCCGAGGAGTTTGCTGTTAGGCACGTACTCGAATCGCTTACCCTGCTCGAATTCCTGCCTTGTAATGCCAAAATTGCCGATGTCGGAACGGGCGGCGGTTTGCCATCCATTCCTTGCTTGATAGTACGTGACGACTTAAAAGCTGCCTTGATCGAGTCGAAAGAGAAGAAGGTGAGGTTTCTTGAAACCGCCATTGAACGACTCGATTTAGCCAACCGAGCTGCCGTGATCAACCGGCAGTTTGAAGAAGCCGATCCGGCGGACAGCGAGTTTGTCGTATGCCGTGCCCTTGATAAATTTACCGAAAAGCTGCCGCGTCTTGTAAAATGGTCGGGGAAGCGGATCAAGCTTTTCTTCGGCGGCAACAATTTGAAAGAGGCTCTCGAAAAACAAAAGCTGCAGTTCGACGCGAAACTAATGCCGTTGTCCGAGCAGCGTTTTCTTTTCATCGTGAAAAAATAATTTCTCGCCGGTAAAGGAACTTTGCCATTCTTTTCCGCATCCCAGATTTGTCCGCAATCTCATCCTATTTTGGAGTAAAAATATGAAACTTCCCTTGCGAACGGCGCGAATTCTTGCCGTTTTCTTACTGGTAATGGCGGGCGTTTCCGCCGTTTCGGCCCAGACGGAGGATCCCGCGGCCCTGGCCATAAAGGCGAAAGCATTGCTTGACGCCCAAAAACTGACCGAGGCCCTTCCCCTATATGAGCGTCTTGCACAGCTTAGACCGGACGACCCGGAGGTTCATCGTAGTTTGGGATTTGCGCTTCTTGGTCAGGCCGCAAACACTACCGATCTGACGACGCGCAAACAGATACGAATTCGAGCACGCGCGGCGTTCGTCAAGGCAAACCAGCTTGGCGATAATTCCCAACTTGTAAAGGGATTTATTGAGGGGCTGCCGACCGATGGCAGCGAATCTGGATTTTCTGATAATGCCGAGGCAAACAGGCTGATGCAGCGTGGCGAGGCAGCATTCAGCAGCGGGAAGATGGATGAAGCCCTTAATCTTTACCAAGAGGCCTTGAAGCTGGACCCAAGGTGTTATCATGCCGCCCTGTTCGCCGGCGACGTCAACATGCACAAGCAGAGTTTTGCCGAAGCCGAGAAATGGTACCAGCGCGCGATCGCGATCGACCCTTATCAGGAAACTGCCTATCGCTATTCGGCAACGCCGTT
>CAZSOE010000104.1:0-6872 GCA_964608335.1 uncultured Chloracidobacterium sp. | reverse complement strand
ACGTTCGCAACCGCGTCCGACACCGAGGTGCTGCTCAAGGCGTTTCGAAAATGGAATGTTGAATGCCTCGACAAACTCAACGGCATGTTCGCATTCGCGGTCTGGGATGACGTAGAGAAAGAGTTGACACTCGTTCGCGATCGGGCCGGGATCAAGCCGTTATTTTACGCCGCCACCGACGGTGGTCTTGCATTTGCTTCCGAGATCAAGGCGATCCTCGCTACAGGTCTCGTGAATGCGGAGCTCGATCCGCAGGGCTTTGATCAGTTCCTAACTTTCCTCTGGCCCGTACCGCCGCACACGCTCTTCAGGGACATCTTCCAGCTGTTGCCGGGGCACTTTCTTAAGTGGAGGAACGGCGACGTTGCGACGCGCGAATGGTGGGATCTGGATCTTTCGGTCGAGGAGAAGACAACCGACGAATTCGCGTGGACAGAGCGCGTACTCGAAACACTTCATCGAGTGACGGAACTCGAGATGGTTGCCGACGTGCCCGTGGGAGCATTCCTTTCCGGCGGCGTGGATTCTTCTACCATCGTCGCGCTGATGCAGAACCACTCGAAAGGGCGAGTGTCGACGTACACCACGGGCATCTCGTCGAGGGACCTCGCCTACGATATCATTCCGGACGATATCGAATGGGCGCGAAAAGTCGCGGCGGGACTTTCGATCGATCACCACGAGAAATTACTCTCACCGGATGTGGCCGACCTGCTTCCAAAGCTCGTCTGGCATCAGGATGCGCCGATCATCGACATGGCGATACCGACATACCTGATCTCGAATGAGGCCCGCGCCACCCAGACCGTAATGCTCTCGGGCATGGGTGGCGACGAAGTGTTTGGCGGTTATCCGCGTCAGATGGCGATGAAGATCGCCGCGGTGACGGATATCATCCCGAGCGTTGTTCGGGGGCCTGCGATGGGTGCGATCGACTCGCTGCTCTATGGAGGGCTTCGCGGCCCTCTGACAGCGCCGCTCAGGAACGCCAAGAAATTCGCACGAAGCGCCGCGCTGGACTTCGAAGATCGTTATCTCGGGTTCGGCACTTATCTTACGCGTGAGATGAAAGAACGATTGCTCACCCCGGATATCCGCGAAACGACGCGCGAATTCGATCCGTATCGGTATCACCGCGCATATCTTCAACGGTGCCGTGATGCATCGCCGATCAACCGGCTGCTCTACGTCGATTTCAAAACGTTTCTGCCGGCCTTAAACCTCGACACGACCGACCGGGCATCGATGGCTGCTAATCTCGAGGTACGGGTGCCGTTTCTCAACAAGGAAATGGTCGAATTAGCCGCACGCATCCCTGCGTCGCTAAAGATCAAAGGTCTGAAGAGAAAGTTCATCTTGAAGAAAGCCGCCGAACGCTTGCTGCCGAAGGACGTGGTCTGGCGACGAAAAGCGGGATTCGGCGCGCCTATCAGGTCATGGCTCCGCGGCCCGCTGCGGCCGATGGTGGACGATCTCTTGTCGGAAAGTACGATCCGCGCACGCGGTCTTTTCGACCCAAAAGCGGTGCGCGAGCTGGTTGATCGGAATCTAGCGGGACGCGAGGATCTGAACTTGCAAGTCTTTCAGTTGCTTACATTTGAGTTGTGGCTGCGGCAGTTTATCCATCGGTCATGACAAACCGCGTCATGCTGATCTGCCTCTCGCTATTCATCCTGGCCGCGGGGGTGAGGCTGCTGGTCTGGCAGAACAACGCGCAAGAGATGGAGACGGTCCAATCCGTTCTCCAGCAGATCTATAAGCGTGATGCCCGCAACTTGGCGGATGGGCAAATCAGTTTATTTCTGACGGGCCCCGATCCGCCATCGGATGCAAACGTCCTACTGCATCCGCCTGGCTATTCGATCCTTATAGCGGGTATATATTCGATCGCGGGTGAGGGCGAAATATTTCGTGTCGTTCAGCTGTTTCTTAACTGTCTGGCACCCGTTCTCATCTTTCTTATCGCACGACGGCTCTTTACTCCCGCGACGGGAGTGATCGCGGGAGCACTGACGGCTCTGGCGCCCCAGTTCGCCTATCACTCAGTTCTGATGCTGCCGGATGCTCTTAGCGTCGTTCCGCTGCTTGTTGCCTTGTACATTTTGATCATGACCCGTGATCGGCCGCGGATACCCTGGGCACTCTTGTGCGGAGTTTCGATCGGACTCTCATGCTGGCTGCGAGCGAATGCACTTCTGCTGCCCATCTTTTTTTTCGCGGCCGCACTGATCTGGCTGCCTCGCGAAGGCCGATGGCGGCTCGGCGCTTCGATACTGGTCGGGTTCGCCGCGACCATAGCGCCGATCACCATACGCAACGCTGTCGTTTTTCAAGCGTTCATTCCGCTCTCACTTGGGGCGGGCACGACGTTCATTGAGGGACTGGGCGATTACGACACCGGGGGCCGGCTTGGGATGCCGATAACCGACGAAGGAGTTATGGAACTCGATGCCCGCCGTTCCGGTCGTCGCGACTACATCGGATTCTTATACAGTCCCGACGGGGTCGAGCGGGACAGGGCGCGGTTACGCCACGGAATAGCGGTTGTCTCGAACAACCGGGGCTGGTACGCGGCGGCGGTCGCGCAGCGGGGTCTCGGGACCCTGAGGCTGGAGCGCGTACCGGCTGCATCAGCGGACCGGGATGAACGCGCGACCACGCCTGCCTTGCTCTATCTACTAAACCGACCGCTGAAATTCATCCAGCGCGGGTTTATCAGTGCGACGGTTTGGCCTCTCGCTTTGATAGGCTTGATCGCGTTGCTGTTCGATCACGAACGACGTCGGTCGTTGGTGATCCTCGCTGTATTGCCCACGTACTACGGTTCGGTCCAGGCGTTGCTCCACACCGAGTACCGCTATGTTCTCGCGACACCGCATGTTTTGATGATCCTTGTCGCGGTGGGCTTGTGTTTTTTGGTCGGAAAGATCGTCGCGAGGATCAGAAACTGACAGGCAATCCGGTGCGGAGCGAATCGAGCACGCGAAATGTGACGCGGGTCGTCCTTTCGAGATCGTCCAGAGCGATCGGCGCGTCACCCCCATCTCGCACGGTCTGGCATACTGCTCGAATCTGTTCAGCCTGCCCCTTATCTTGTATCTTGCTCCGGGAAGTCGTTTCCTTGCCGCCTTGAAAGCTGGTCGCGCTCCGAAAATCGTCGATAACAAAGCTCTTCCCACCGCCAAAGATCTCAACGCGCTCTTTTGCGAGGGCCTTGTCGCCTTCCGCGAGATACGCGATAGTGCCGTTCGATCCGTCTGCGAACTTGAGCGCGATCATGACTGAGTCATTTTCTGTGACCTCGGCATTTCTCGCGGTTACCGGTTCGGCGTAAACGCGTGTCGTCAAAGACCGGGTGAGGAAGTGCATCAGATCGATGAAGTGACAAACTTCGCCAACGATCCGACCGCCGCCTTCCACCGGATCTTGTATCCAATTGGTCGAGGGAACTCGTCCGGCATTCACGCGATAAACGATAGACAGAGGATAGGTCCGATCGTCAAAGAAATCTCGGGCCTGTCGAGCCGCGGGCGAAAACCTGCGATTGAAGCCGACCATCAGCCGGCCAGCGGACCCGCCAGCCGCGCCTAGCACGCGATCGAGCTCGTCGTCATTCATCGCCAGCGGCTTTTCCACGAAAACGTGTTTTCCCGCTTCGAGAGCGACAGTCGCCAGCTCGGCGTGAGTATCGTGCCGCGTCGCGATGACTATCAGGTTGGTCGTCTCGTCCGCGACCACTTCGCGTGGGTCGGAAACACATTCGCCGAAGCCAAACTGATTTCCGACGTCGCGTGCGCTAAGGCCCGACGCCGTCATTACCCGCCGGAATTCGACGCCGTGCTTCTGAAATTGCGGCAGCAGCATTCCACGCGCATACCCACCGGCACCGATAAGCCCGACGCGAACGCTGTCGGTCGTTTTGCTCGTTGGCGCGATGCGTACCGTGGTCGATATTTCTCTTTCCGTATCGTATTCCAGCAGGATGCCGAGGTAAGGCTCTGTTTTCTCCCCTGAAATAAGTTTGTAGGCCTCATGGGCTCGGTCGATCGGGATGCGGTGTGTCACCAACGCGTCAATGTCCACGCTGCGTGCAGCGACGAGGTCGAGAAAGGCCTCGAGGTTTCGCTGCTCGGTCCAGCGGACATAGGCGAAAGGATAATCGTTGCCGCGTTCCTCGTATTCGGGATCGTACCGGCCGGGTCCGTACGACATCGAAACGTGAAGCGATAACTCTTTTTTGAAATAAAGATTGCGGGGCACGTCGAGCCCGATCAGACCGACGGCAACGACGCGGCCTTTCAACCGCGAGACCTCGCCCGCCAATTCCACGGGCCCGTTCGACGATGTTCCGGCGGTGATCAAAACGGCATCGGCTCCGCGGCCGCGTGACCACTCCTTTATTGCGGCTGCCGCATTTTCCGTTGACGAGCAACGCTCGGCGCCAGAGCCGATCGCCCGCTCGAACTTGGTCTCATCCAGATCGACACCGAAGACCCGGCACCCGTTGGCACGCAATAGCTGCACGGTCAACTGGCCGAGCAACCCAAGTCCGACCACGACGATCGCCTCGCCAAGTGTTGGCTGGGCGAGCCGCACGCCCTGGAGCGCGATGGCACCGAGCGTCGCGAAGGCTCCCTGGTCGAAGCCTACGTTCTCGGGCAGATGGGCGCAGAGATTTTGAGGGGCCGAGATCACCTCGGCGTGTGAAGCATACCCTGCACCGGCACATGCGACACGATCGCCAACCTGGAAACCAGAAACTCCCTCGCCGACCGCCACGACCGTGCCCGCCGCGCTGTAGCCGAGTGCAGTGCCGCTGTCGAGCTTCGCCCTGACCGTCGAAACCGTGCTCGCGATCCCCTCGTTTACAGCCTTTTCGATGACCTGTTTGACAAGGTCGGGCCGCTCTTTTGCCCGTGCCAGGAGACTCTTCTTTCCCGAATCTACGGCGATCTTCTCGGTCCCCGCGCTTATCAGCGAAGCAGCGGTCCGCACCAAAACGCGACCTCGCTGAATGCTCGGAGCCGGCACCTCAACAACCGAAACTTCGCCCGATCGCGTGCTTTGCAGAACTTGTTTCATTTGGGCAAGAGCAAAATGAAATACTACTTTTGTTTGGATAGGGTGACAAGCAGGCCGCGTTTGTCGCCGATGCCCGCGGTGCTTCATAATAGATTGTTTATGAAGATCCCGTTCGTTGACCTAAAGGCCCAGTACGAGAGTATCAAGGATGAGATCGACGCCGCTGTAGCCGAGGTCATTGGCAACACCGCGTTCATCAGCGGCCGATATGCGGCCGCCTTCGAAACCGCGTTTGCCGAGTATATCGGCAGCGAAAACTGTATCGCAGTCGCCAATGGAACCGATGCGATCGAGATCGCGCTCAAAGCGATCGGCGTCGGTCAGGGCGATGAGGTGATCGTGCCGGCCAACACGTTCTTCGCAACGGCCGAGGCGGTTGTCAACGTCGGGGCTGCCCCGGTTTATGTAGATTGCGAACCTGATTTCTATAACATCGATCCGACAAAGATCGAAGAGAAGATCTCGCCGCGGACCAGGGCGATCATTCCGGTCCATCTCTATGGCCTGCCGGCTGAAATGGATGCGATCATGGCCGTCGCAAGAAAACACGACCTGAAGGTCCTCGAGGACTGCGCACAGTCGCACGGGGCCGACTATAAGGGTCAGCGAACCGGCACGTTTGGCGACATCGCGACCTTTAGCTTCTATCCGGGCAAGAATCTCGGGGCTTACGGCGATGCTGGCGCGATCGTGACGAGTGATGCCGCCGTTGCGCAAAAATGTCGATTGATCGCCGACCATGGTCAGCCGGCAAAGTATCGCCATACGCTCATTGGGCGAAACAGCCGCATGGATGGAATTCAGGCGGCGATCCTTTCCGTCAAGCTGCGCTACCTGGATGCATGGCTCAGCGCCCGGCGATCGGTCGCAGCGCGTTACAACGAACTTCTCGCCGGAAAGAATGTCGTCCTGCCGCGAACGCCTGAACGCTCGACGCATGGATTTCACCTCTATGTCGTTCGGGTAAAAGATCGCGACGCTGTGATCGGAAAGCTCACGGACGCGGGCGTCGCGACAGGGCTGCACTACCCGACGGCGGTGCCGTTCCTTGAGGCGTTCGAAGATCGCGGGTATCGGCCTGAGGATTTTCCGGTCGCACATTCGCAGATGGGCGAGATCCTGAGCTTGCCGATGTACCCGGAATTGACGGACGAGATGATCGAATTTGTCTGCCAGGTACTCGGTCAGGCAGTCTCGCCGGTCTCTGCCGAGATCGCAGCGTAATAGTCGAGCCTCCTTTGCCTGACGAATCGAAATCGATCTGGATCGACGTGGACAATTCGCCACACGTCCCGCTGTTCGCGCCCATCGTTCGACATTATCGCGAACGCGGGACCGACGTTATTCTCACCGCCCGCGAACACTCACAGACGACAGAACTCCTTGCTCTGCAAGGGTTTGCGGGCACCTACACCGTTGTTGGCGGCCATCCCGGTAAGGCAAGGTTCGCAAAAGTGCTTGGAACGATCGGCCGCGCGAGGTTGCTTGCGAAACACACCAGGGCCAGCGGAAAAAACGTTGCGGTTGCTCTGAGCCACGGTTCACGCGCGATGATCCTGGCCGCGCGGAGACTCAAGATCCCGGTCCTGACAATGTTCGATTACGAATACACCGAGACGCGGATCTTCAATCGTTTCTCGGACCGGGTTCTCGTTCCCGACCGGATCGACGATGCGGTGCTGGATGAGATCCGTTTGCCCGAACACAAGCGGCACAAGTATCCGGGTCTAAAGGAAGAGCTTTATGTTCGCGATTTCATTCCCCAAAACGACCTGCGGGCCGAGTTTGTT
>CAZSOE010000103.1:5555-6922 GCA_964608335.1 uncultured Chloracidobacterium sp. | reverse complement strand
GAGTCGGGGTTCCACGCCGTCCCTGAAGCTTCACGCGACATAGGGTCTCCGATATTTACGCTCGACGACATTTTCATCTCGTCGGCTTTCTTAGGGCCGGACATATTTCCCATGTCGTGCGTTTCGCCAGCCTCTTCTTCGCCCGGTTTGTGAACGTGCTCGGTCTTCTTGGGCGTTGTGAGTCCGGCCGGTTTCACACCGACTGCTATGTGGCCCCACATTCCGCCGCGAGCGTGTCCTCGGACCGAACAGAAGTACTTGAACGTTCCCGTGTCCGACGCGCGGATAACGATCTCCTCAGCCTGCATCTTTTCGTCTTCCGACTTATGATCAAGGCGGGTGCTTCCGGCAGTCGCATCGGTGGGTGGTGCAAGTACAAACTCCCCTGTAACATGCCCAAAGCGCAGATCGTGCCGCATGTCGACGTCCTTATTGACGAACAGGATCTTCAGAACGGCGCCGGCCGGAACTACCAACGTCGGATTACGCATCCCGAGTATGCGGTACGAAAGCATGTCGTCCTCGGGTCCGGTTAGTACGACCATCCTTATCTCTTTTTCCGTAAATGTCAGCGTCGTTCCTTCTTTCTTGCCCGGCGTCCGCTCTTTTTCGATAGCGATGAGCTGATCGAGCGTAAGGACCTTCTTTTCACTGCTGACAAGCGTAAATGGCTGCTGGGCGAACGCGCTCAGGGCGGACGCTCCAGCGATCAATGTCACGATAAATAACTTCCTCATTGTTTCTCCGCGAGTAATAGGATGCGTGGCCGTCCCGAGCGACGTGCGCACGCAGTACGAACCGAAACCGGTCCCGAACTGGACTGGACTGACTGTTGTCTAACGACGCGGCGGCGCGCGCGAGGGCGCGCTTGAAGTATCCGGCGGTGAGTGGCCCGACGTTGCGAAATAGAACGCCGGCGATCTTTCGAGCAATTCAACGAAGCGGCCAGTACCGAAGGCTGCCGTTGCGGTGAGCGCCGAGGCCTGTTTCTGAAGCTTGAATTTCTTGCCTTCAGACTTTACGAGCGTGACCGGCGGCTGTTCAGGTATCAGGCATGTGCAACCAGTCTCGACGCGGTCACCGTTGGCCGGTTGCTCGTCATGGTGTGGTACCTGATGTGAGTCCGTATGACATGACCGAGCAGGCTCGACATCCGGACGGCCGTGGTGATCACAAGCGCAAGCTGAGACCGACGCGATCAAAAGCGCAGCGCAAGAGACGATGATCGAAACGCATTGTCGAAGTCGTGCTGCTTGCATCATTTGAATGATATCGGCCCGGTCCGTGAGGCGCAAACTTTCCGGCAAACCAAAACTTGTTCGCCACTCCCCGGCCCAAAAGCAACCGCTCAAAAAGACACCGCATCT
>CAZSOE010000103.1:0-5545 GCA_964608335.1 uncultured Chloracidobacterium sp. | reverse complement strand
ACCGGTCTTTTCGTAACTCTTCCCTGGAACAAATCCTATTGGAAAGTGTCTAACTGTTGTCAGGACGCATGTTACATCTGCGTCGCAAGGAGGATGAAGTATGTCTAAAAAGAAGAGTTTTATCGATTCGGTCCGGGTCAAAACCCCGTGCTCCGAGGCTTGGGCCGAGATGCGGGGAAATGATAAGGTCCGGTTCTGCTCGCATTGCTCGAAACACGTAAACAATTTTTCGCAGATGACCCGCAAGGAGGCGATGCGGCTGGTGCGCGCTTCCGACGGAGACATCTGCGTTCGCTATGTGCCCGATCCGCGTACCCGAAAGCCGCTGTTTGCCGAGGAGCTGCTGCAGATCACACGCCGCACGCCGAGACTTGCCGCCGGCGTGATGTCGGCATCGCTTGGCTTGTCGACATTGGCTTATGCCCAGGGCGGACCGGGACGAGTCGATGCGCCCCAGGCGCACAGGACCGCCGACAAGGTTGATGAGACCCAGCCGGCGAAAACCGATCGACCGGTTGGCCGCGTTACCGGGATCATATTAGATCCTATGGGGGCAGTCATCGCCGGAGCAACGGTACGATTTGTTTCGGTGAATGAGAAAGACACGGCGGCCCAGACCACTACTAACGATGATGGGCGGTTTGCGTTTGAGAACATCGCGGACGGCGACTATTCGTTGGAGTTCACGGCGAGTGGTTTCAAAGTTTTGCGCATGAATGGAGTAAGAGTTCTCGATGGGAAGGAGGCACACACGACCGGAACGATGGAGGTTGCTGCCGCGACCGTTACCGTGGGGATCGTAAGTTTTAGTGAGGAGGTCGAGTTAAAGGGCGAACTGGCTGTAGCCGTATCGGACGACGACATCGACGAAGTTCGCGCCTTGATCGCACGCGGCGCCGACGTCAACGCTCGCGAGGACGACAAGACGACGCCTCTTTTTATTGCGGTCGAGAACGGAAATCTCGAGATCGCGGAGATGCTGCTGAATTTCGGTGCGAAGGTTAACGCCCGAAACAAAGAAAAGCAGACACCGATAATGGGCCTTGATGACGACGCGACCCCGGAGCTTCTCGAACTGCTCATCAAGCACGGGGCCAAACTCGATCTCGTCGACAAACAAGGAAACACTGTATTGATCCTTGCCGCCGGCGAGGTCGAACCCGCGGTGCTCCGCGCGTTGATCGATGCCCGTGCGGACGTCAATTCCAAGAACAAGGAAGGCCAGACCGCGCTGATGAATGCCGCCAACGCCGGCGATCTCGAGAGCGTCAAGATGCTTCTGGAAGCCGGGGCAAATGTGAATGCCCGCAACAAGGAAGGCGATTCAGCATGGGACCTGACGGGCGACGAAGAGATCGAAGCGTTGCTTGAGAGTTACGGCGCCGAAACGCCGAAAGAAGAGGAAACTATCGACGTGCCCGATCTGCCCGCATGAGCCGGGTTAACGCACATTCGTCAGGCCGCCTCGCACCTGGGGCGGCCTTATTTTCGTAATGCTCGACGCTGATTTTGCTGACATGAACGTGTTAGAATAAGCCTCTTCTGCAGGCTCTACTTGGCCGAACCCCGATTATGAGATATTGCCCCTCTTGTAACGAACGCTTTGACGAAGACATCATCAAGTTCTGCACGCGTGACGGCACGCCGCTGGTGGAAGAGGTGCAGCCTGAGTTCACCGCTCTGCCGAGCGAGTCGAGTGAGAATATTGAAACCGGTCGCGACGATATCGGCGAAGAGACAGTGATCCGCCGTCGGACCGAATCACACGAGCGCATCGTCATTCCAACGGCCGAGCAACAGGTGCGCCCGCGAACGGCGACCGCATACTATCCGCCACCACCACCGCCGAACACTATCAAGACCGTGATTCTAACGATCATCGGAACACTGGCCGTTTTGGGGTTTGGCGCCGGACTTTTTTGGTTATTCCAGGGTCAGCCGGCCACTAACCTTAATGTCAACACCAATCCACCTAATCAGAACACAAACCTCAACACAAACCTCGGGTTCGATTCGAATTTCAACTTCAACATGAACACGAACATTCCGCCGAACCTGAACCTAAATACCAATTTCAACGCTAATATCCGTACGCCCACGCCCACGCCGCGACCCAGCCCTAGCGCAAGCCCTTCGCCGATCGTCACACCCACGCCGGCGACGCCCACGCCTCGGCCGACAACAACGGGGACACCGCGGATGGGACCGAGGCCTAATACAAATTCCAATCGCCCTGCAAATGGGAACTAACCGGAAGCAGCCGCTTCGACCGCGCGGCGAGGGTCGATAACGCCCCAACCCTGACGATCGACGTCGTATCCCGGCAGCCGCTCGGCCGTATCGATGAGAATGCGCTTTATCTGCGAGGGCGTGAGCGTTGGGTCGGCCTCGAGCATTTGTGCGGCGACTGACGAGACGATCGGTGCCGAAAACGAGGTTCCGTCGACGTACTTATAGTTTTTTGTTATCACGTTCTCGCGACGGATCTTCAACGTAATTATCTGTCTGATGCTGTGGACCGGCCGATCGAGGGCGGCATCTAGCTCAGGATCGATGTTGGCGTTATCGCGAATGATGCGATGAAGTTCGCTATCCGCGCTCTTGTCCAGCTCTTCGAGCAATTCGGCCTGCTGAGCCGTTGGTGTGCCCGGAAGGATAGGCGCCGGGATCCAGATCGACGATGCGATGATCTCAGGCTTTTGCAATCCGTCGATCGTAGGGCCGTAGGACGACCGATACATTCCGCGGCGGGCGCGATTGATCGAGTTGTTGTCGTCCAGCCCGCCCACGGCTATGCACGAGGGCGCGCTCGCGGGCGGCACGACCGGGTGATTTGGAAGGTGGCCGGCATTACCGACGGCACATACGACGGTAATGCCTGAAGACGAACACTCCTCGACGAGCTGCGAGAGCGGATCGTGAAGGTAACTGCACTCATCATCACCGCCGGCTGAGATGTTGACAATGCGGATACCGTATCGCTCGCGGTTGGCCAGTACCCAGCTTAGCCCATCGTAGATATTGCGGTCGGTTATTCGGC
The DNA here is from genome assembly GCA_964608335.1 of uncultured Chloracidobacterium sp. GTDB lineage: Bacteria > Acidobacteriota > Blastocatellia > Pyrinomonadales > Pyrinomonadaceae > OLB17. Next base: position 2,505 of record CAZSOE010000103.1, on the reverse strand, counting down.
CCGTGCGCGCGAGCTTAACGAGCACGAGATCGGCATCGGGCGCGATGCCGCGATAAAAACCATTTGACAGCGATCCGTTACCCGCAGCAACGACAGATGTCATCATCCCGTGCCAGCTTGCAACGTCGGGTTTATCGAGCGTCGCGAGGTCCCCGTCAGGGTGCAAGAGATCGCGATATGCAAGGATCCGGTTACGCGGAGTAGTGAGATCGGGATGCCCGAAGAACCCCGAATCAAGAAACGCTATCGTTACACCCTTTCCGGTGAAACGCTCGTCAGCATCCAGGCGGACTGGTGTCGAGAGAACATGCGAACCATCCTTTTGCACCGCAGCGTCCTGGATGATCTGGTCCTTTGCACGCTCGAATAGCCGCGCGCAGCGGCCACAGATCTCGTCGAAGTCGGCAGCACCCGGCGCATTGGCTCGGACAAGCCGTTCGAGATCGCCGGGAAGCGACCCAAGCGAGACAGCTTCGCCATGATGGGCCCGCGCGCAAACCGGGCAGGCGCCGTCCGGTAAGGCGTTCCGTTGGTCATTGCCGGTCTGTGTCGGTGAAAGCGATTCGTGAAGGGTCATTGCTGGTTCTCAAGTTTTCCACAGATCGTTATATGAATCAATACTTTACGCCCGGGAACGTTTTTAGCTTGAGGTGCGCGGCAGTAGAATGGGCTTTGCCTATGGGTCAGCGCATGATCGCATTAGTTCTGTCGGGAGGCGGCGCTCGCGGCTTCGCGCATGTCGGCGTATTGCGAGTTCTGGTTGCGAATCAAGTTCCTATCGACATGATCGTTGGCACATCGGCCGGCGCCCTGGTCGGAGGCGCGTATGCGGCCGGGATGACGCCTGATGCGATCGAAGACATGTCGCGCGGCCTGAAATGGCGTCACCTTACGCGGCCCACGATCTCGCCGCTGGGCATTTTCTCGAACGCTCCGATGGCATCGTTCATCCGGAAACATTTTCCGACGGATCGGTTCGAGGCTCTGAAGGTCCCGTTTGCAGCCGTCGCCTGCGACCTCGAACTCGGCACGCCGGTCGTCCTGGAAGGTCCGGGCGACCTCGGATTCGCGGTCCGCGCAAGTTGCGCTGTGCCCGGGATCTTTAGACCGCTACTGGACGAGAACAGCGGCAGATCACTGGTTGATGGCGGCGTCGTGGCCCCCGTGCCGGTCGATCTCGCATTCGAACGCGCGGATACGGTGATCGCAGTCGACCTGATCTCGTGCGGTGCAACTTTTCGCCGCCCCGCGCGAAGCGCGTTTTCGATCGCCTTTCGTTCCGCTATGCTGCTGTTACGAACCGCGTCGGGCTGCCACCGCCGCCCGCCCGATATCACGATCGCCCCGGCGATCGCTCATGTGCGCCCCGATGACCTTAGCCATCAAGAAGAACTGATCGAGCGCGGAGAGGCAGCGGCACGCGCGAGCATGCCGGCGATCGAGAGTATCCTTACTTCGGTTTCCCGAGCGGAGCAGTAGCGGGCGTGTTGATCGGTTGTCCATCATCGGCCGCGAAGCGTGAGCCGTGACATGGACAATCCCAGGTCTTCTCGGTCCTGTTGAAACGCACGATGCAGCCCATATGAACGCAGACCGCCGAGAGTTTGTGTACGTTTCCTTCCTTGTCTCGATAAACAGCGATCTTTGAGAGACCAGCGCGAAAGATCGCGCCGTCGCCGCGCGGGATCGCATCGATCGAACCGTCGTCACCCGCTGTCAACCAATCGGCGTACGGGATCGATGAATCGAGAAGCGCCGGCACCGCCTCGGCCAAAGATTGCGTGGCCAGGCGCGACGGATCATAGACCTCTGTCCACCGGTTCGTGTGCCCCAGGATGAGGTCGGAGACGATGCGGGCGCCGATCGTCGCGTGCGTCATCCCCATCCCCGAGTCGCCGGTGATCATGTAGACGTTGGGGCTGTGCGTCGAGTACTTTCCAAGAAACGCCAGGCCGTCGTGCGTTTCGAGGCACTGACCGGACCACTTGTGAACCACTTCTTGTGCAAAAGGGAAATTCTCGCGGGTCCATGACCAAAGACGGTCAAAACGTACATCGCCGTCATTCTCCTGTCCGGTTCGGTGGTCCTCGCCACCGACGATCAACAAGTCGTGTTCCGCTTCCTCCTGGATGCGCACGTAGTGATACGGGTCGCCCGTGTCCCAAATGAGTAGGTTTTCCATAGAGCCTTTCGGTATGCGGGCTGCGATCGCGTAGGTTCGGTACGGAGCGAGCTTGGGGAACATTCGGCTTCTGATGGGGTAGTTCGTCGCGACGACGATCGCGTCGGAGCAACTGATCTTCCCATTCTCAGTCGTGACCATCAGGCCGTCCCGGTCGTGCCAATCCACTGCTCGTGTTTTTGCAAAGATGTGGCCACCTTTTTTTTCGATGGCCCGCGATAGTCCGGCGAGGTACTTGAGTATGTGAAACTGGCCCTGGCCCGGAAAGATCAGGGCGGCGCGGCCGGCAAGCGTCTCCAATGGTGGAGTGCCCTTTCGCACCT
>CAZSOE010000102.1:4962-6923 GCA_964608335.1 uncultured Chloracidobacterium sp. | reverse complement strand
TTGTATCCGCGGGAAACTCAAACATTGAGGCAAATGTATTGTCGTTTAGAAATCGGAGTTCGACTTCCCCCGGCAGTTTTTTCGGGACTTCGAACGGCTCAAGTTTCGCGAGTGCATAGCCCCAAATGCCAAAGCTCGGGACCGTCGTCTGGAAGGGCCGGACGTAGTAACCGCTGGCCTCGAGCGTTTTCATCACGCTCCAGAAGGACTTTCGTGCGATCAACGGCGACGTGCATTGGATAACGACAGCGGCGCCGGGTGCGAGTTTCTTCTTTAAAAGCGAATAAAACCGCGTCGTGTAAAGCTTACCGAGGGCGAAATTATTCGGGTCGGGAAAGTCGAGGATCGCTATGTCGAACTGCCCCGTTTCTGCCTGATCGAGCCATACAAACGCATCCGCATTTGTTACGCGGACGCGAGGATCATCAAACGCGCGGTGATTGAGTTCGGCGAGGGCCGGAAGCGCTTTCGAAAGGCCGGTCATCATCGGGTCGAGATCAACCAGTTCGACGGCCTCGACCGAGCGGTACTTCAAGATCTCACGAAGTGCCAAACCATCGCCGCCGCCCAGGACAAGAACCCGGCGCGCCTCGCCGCTGAAAGCAGAGAATGCCGGATGGACGAGCGCTTCGTGATACCGGTATTCATCGAACGAGTTGAACTGAAGATTGCCGTTCAGAAAAAGCGAGTAACCCGTTCGCCCGCGCGTTACAACGATCCGCTGATATGGGGAGCTTTTTGCATAGATGATGTTGTCAACAAAAAGACCGTCTTCGGCGAGCGTCGTTAGGCTATCGGCCTTTATCAGGGCGATGCCGAGGACAACCAGGACAATGACGCCCTTTACGCGCAGGATCGTCAATTTCCGTTGGTTAATGAGCGGTTCAAGCAGCCAGGTCGCCCACAGTCCGACGCCGGCATTAAGCATCCCGAAGAATAGCGATGTTCGGTTGAGGCCCAGTCGGGGTACCAGAAAGATCGGGAAGAGAAGTGAAGCGACGAGCGCGCCGACATAATCGAGTGCCAGCACGCGTGAAACCAGTTCCTTGAAATCCAGCTTGTCCTTGAGGATGCGCATCAGCAGCGGTATCTCAAGACCAACGAGAGTGCCGATGATAAACACCATCGTGTAAAGGACAATGCTGAAATAGGTAACGTATGCGAATGTCAGGAACAGCAGTGGAGCTGAAACGCCGCCGACGATCGCAACCGCCAGCTCGATATCGATGAACTTCTCGGCAATATGCTTGTCGACAAACCGCGACAAGTACGAGCCCACGCCCATCGCAAACAGGTAGACCCCGATGATCAGCGAGAATTGAGTTACGGAATCACCAAGGACGTATGAAGACACTGTTGCGGCCAGCAGCTCGTAGATCAGGCCGCAGGTCGCGATGATGATAACGTTAAGGAAGAGAAGAGGTGTGCGCTTCATAGTGACAAGTGACAAGTGACAAGTGACGAGAAATGACGGCCCAGCAAGCCGCCCGTCACCGTCACCAGTTACTTGCCACTAGTTTCCCTGGATCGCGGACGAAATGATCAGCGCTATACCGATGATCAACGCACCGATGATAACGGCCAGCGCCATGTTCTGGTCTTCTTCGATCTCCTTCTTGACCGAAAACGGCGAAACAAGCACGACGATAAAGAAGGCGATCGCAAAGACGACCAGGCCGATAGCGACGAAAATGACCGTTGTGGTCAAGACTGGCAACAGCTCCTCCATCTTGACGATCATGCCCAAAGTTGGTGTAACAGCTGCAAGATTAAACATCATTTCCCTCCACGAAATCCTGAATAGAAGAACGGCGTTCCCAGACGCGAATTAGTACCTGAATTGGCCAGCTCCCATCCGAACCACGCCGAAGAGGCATAGGCGAGCAAAACGCCGCCGGCAACTATCATGTAGATCTTTTTGAACATAACTTAATCCTCGGAACTGCCGGATGAACTCGAAC
>CAZSOE010000102.1:3307-4862 GCA_964608335.1 uncultured Chloracidobacterium sp. | reverse complement strand
GTGATGCGGATGTTGCGATTGCCCCGGAGGTCGAATGGCTGGCTGAACTGCGCCTGCGCCGCGGTCGCGTTCGCCATCGGCGGCAGTATGATCTCCTGACTCAGGACAGTGCTCGTAATTCCGCTGACAGGGATCATGAAAAGGGCAACAACGAGTAACGCGATCAACGGGAGCAAACCCCATGTGTAGTAAAACCGCGCAGTGAACGGCTGATTTGGCCCAACGCCCCACGGCCGCGGTAAACCCGTGATCCCGAAGACCTTCTCGACCTCCTCGTTGGTCATGTACTTGCCCGCGGACCAGTTGATCTCGTTCTCGGATATCTCCTGTGAGAGCATCACCGGCGGCGAGATGTAATCGACCGCGCGGACGGTTTCACCCTGCTCGACACGCCAGTAGAACTCGCCCTTAACGTATTCGACCGTGGCCGGCGCGTCTTGAAAGATCTTATAGGTCGCACCGTTGTACTTGACGGTCTGGCCCGCGCCGATCGTGCCAAACTGCTCGACTTCGGCGGGGTTGACCGGTTCGACAAAATTCCAGTGATTGTCAGAGTGTACGAGCCACCGAAAGCCGATCATCGGGTTATAGAGCAGGTACTCGTGCCAGAAGTATTTGACGCCGTCGAACGTCACGCTGCGCGCGGTCGCTCCGATGATCTTGAATTTAACGTCGCCGGAGAAGACGCCTTCTGCCCCGATCGGGGCAACAAAATCCGGCTGCCCTTCGGCGGGCTTGAGCGCGTGAAGGAATGTGAGGTTTCCCTGATTGACATCGAGTAGCGAATCGCAGTTGGGGCAAGTCACCCGCTCAGTCTTGTCCGGGGCGACGAGATCCAACGGACCGCCGCAATTGGGGCATCCCATCGCCGCGGAGGATACGCGCTTCGCTTCTCGCTCAACCGGCCTGGCGTCACCGAGGCCGATCTCGGCGAGCGTTACCTGATTTCCGACGAACGCCCACGGCGGATCTATGCTGTAATCGATCGTCGCGAAGACGTTGTTCTTGCCGGCAAGGTCTGCGTACGCGAACTGCTCGCCGGGAACGAGCTTGTAGGGGATTTCGCCGTCAGCCGCAACGGTAGTTGCCCGGCCCTTCTCCTGCACGACAAGCGGAGTGGGGCTCGGTATCTCGGGAACCGTTTGGCCTAACTGAAGGCCCGCGAGATCTGGAAGCCGCGTGCCGTCCGGCAGCGGTTGGTAAAACGTCAGGTAGAACCGGCCCTGCGCCTCGGCGAGCCAGCCGACCCAGCCGTTCGAGAAGGTCGCATACCACTCGTCCCAAACGCCGCCAAGTTCGTGCTTTATCTGGGCGCGACCTGTGAGCTCGAACCTGGTGTCCTTGTAAATCCCTTTTAACCCAAGCTTTAGCGGCGACTCAGATGCGACGATCTCGGCAACTTTGCCGATGTCCTCAAGGCCGCGATCGGTCCGTGCAATGGCCGACCGGCAGAATGGGCATACGACAACGATTGTCGAGCCGGCCTTGAACTCGACCGGCCCACCGCACGACGGACAGTTGGTCTGCAGGGTGGTCATTGACTACTTGCGACTTT
>CAZSOE010000102.1:0-3207 GCA_964608335.1 uncultured Chloracidobacterium sp. | reverse complement strand
CTCGTCGCGCAGTTTTGCCGGATCGCAACCTTCCGCTTCGATCAGCCATTCGGTGCCAACGATCATCGTCAATAGTTCAGAATGTCCTACGAGCTGAATCCTGGTTCGGTTCAAATTCCGCACTCGCTAGATGCGGTATAATGCAACGTTTGAAGAAGTAATGTCGAAAAGAACTATAGCCGAAATCGCAGTGTTTGTCATAGTCGGTTCGCTTGTTGCGGGTGTGTCGTCGTGTGCGTCACGGATGCCCGGATCTTCGCAGCAGCCGGCCGATTCGCCGTATCTGGCGCCCAGGGTCGTTGGGACGATCAGATCAGCCGAGATCACAGAGAGCAGCGGGCTTGCCGTGTCGCGGTGTCAGAACAATGTTCTTTGGACGCACAACGATTCAGGTGACGACGCATACATTTTCGCGATCGACCGCGAGGGCGACAGCCTCGGCACGTGGCGGGTCGGAAACGCACGGAATATCGATTGGGAGGACATTGCGGCATACAAGGACAAGGCGGGCAAGTGCTTCCTCTACATCGGCGAGATCGGTGACAACAAGACGCGGCGAAGCGAGCATATCGTTTATCGCGTTGCAGAACCGATAGTCGTCGCCGAAAATGCAGGTTCGAGCCGGAAGGCGCCGCTCAATACTGCAAACGCCGATGCTCTTCGTTTTAACTATCCCGACTACGACCAGGATGCCGAAGCATTGATGGTCGATCCAAAGACCGGCAACCTTTACGTTGTCACCAAGCGTGTCAGCGGACCCGCCGGAGTCTATCGCCTTCGGCCGGATTTCGGAGAGGGCACTGTTCAGCAGGCCGAACCAATCGCCGAAGTCTCGATGCCGGCCATACCGAACGGTCTAATTACCGGCGGCGATATCTCGCCGGACGGAATGCGGGTTATCCTGTGCGACTATACGCGCGCGTATGAAATGTCGCTGCCTGCGGGCACAACTGACTTCGACGTGGTGTGGAAGCAGAGTCCGCAGCCGGTCGAGCTAGGGGAACGCGCGAACGGTGAGTCGATCGCCTACAATGTGGACGGTACCGTGATCTACGCAACAAGCGAGAAGCGGAAAGGACCAGTGCCCGTGATCGAGGTCAGACGAAAATAAAAGGGCTGGAGCGTACGTCCGCGATCTCCAGCCCTGTTAATTGTTGACAGTTCTCAGGTTACGGTGTTATCGAGAATTTTCCCTTATTCTCAAGAACCTGGCCGCCGACACGGTCGCGGACCGCGACCTTGAGCTCGTACTCGCCTATCGGAAGCGCGGTGGTTGGCAGCAGCTTGGCAAGCGTAAGCCGCTGGCCGGAATCGCTCAAGCCCGTCCAGTCCTCGCGCTGCTTGAACACTTCCTTGCCGTCCCGAGTCAGCAGGTAATCCACATCGACAGCCGGTCGCAGCGTCGTTTGATCGATGCCCGCGTTGTAAACCTGCATGTAGATGCCAACTTCCTCGCCCCGTTTGTAAACGCCGGCAAGGTTAGGAACAACTTTCGCGTTCCCGACGACGAACATTCCGCCGATATCTCGCTCATTCGTCGCCCGCAGCCTTGAGGCCAGGATCAGCGATGATGTGGACAACTTTTTATCGTCATACCTGGGCACGGTAAAGCCCATGTTGACGATGCCGCGGTTGCCCGTCTCGACATCTCTCACAACAACGTCAACCTTGTACGTGCCGGGCGTTAGTGCGATCGCTTTTTGGTAGATCGATTTTCGGTCGCGATTCTCTGCGAGTTCGGCCGCTGTAGCAGTGGCGGATACCGAGTCCTCAAAGATGCCCGAGCGTTTGCCGGAAACCGCAGTTATCCGTCCAAAGATGTTCATCGTCGCCTGTTCGAGACCGCCCACCGACTTGAACTGAAGCTCTTTGTTGCTGGTCTGCACAGTAAAAGTGGTGACAACCCTTTCGTCGGACTGACGGAAAAAGTCGATGCGGAGATCGAACTGAACCGGGTCCTTATCGAGGATGCTGCCCGAATCGCCCCCCGCGATCCCCTGCAGGTCGCTGAACTTCACCGCCGGAGGACGCATCAGGCCGGCCTGGATCTCAAGACGCCGAAAGGGTGAATCCTGCTCGCGCTGGAAACCGCCGCCCAAACCCTGACCTGTCACCCGGTCCGCCTTATCCGCAAGCCCGAGTTCCTCCATCGTCGTAAGGCCGGCCCCCGGAACCATCTTTAGCGCATCCTTCTCCTGCGAATCGCGCGCAAGTCGATACTCGCCTGTTCCCGTCGGATCGACAAACTCGATCTCGATCCCGTCGCCGACACCCTCGAGGTGGCGATAGAACCAGACCTCGAACGGATAGGTCGAGGTCGAGCCGCCGCCCTCCCAACTCGGCCGGTTGTACATTCCACCCGTCGGGTGCGACTCGATCGAATCGGGCTTGCCCCACGCGATGTATACGCGGCCGCGGTCGGTCTTCCAGCCCGGGATACCGGATGCAAAGCGTTCGTTGGCGTAGGCGATCCGCTCGTAGTATTCCTCGCGGTATTCGTTCTCTTCGGTGTCGGGATTCGGGTCGCGCCGGCGCCAGAAATTCTCGATAAAGTTCTCGCGCTCCTCATCGTTGGCCAACAGCTTGAAGGTCTTCTTCTCCTCGGACGTGATGATGTACGCAACATCGTTCTCGAGCCATTTCTTGTAGGCCTCTTTCATCTCCACCTTGACGGTGCGCGGCTTGTCCGCTACGTCCTGGCTCGGCTTGCTCTTGTCCGGCGGTTGGGCAAGCAGAGGCATCGCTGCTAGTGCGGCAATCGACATCGTGAAGACAGTTTTACGTATTCCGTTTAGCATAACCCTAAACTCCATTGGGATAGGCCTTTACGGCCCGAAATGATCCTGTGGTCAAGTCTAACGATTTTAGACCGATAAGCCAACTATTTTCAAGATGCGAAGGGCGGGCAGGCGGTTGTATTCAGGCCTCAGCCTGTTTTTGCCGTTTCCGGCCAAAGAGCCAGGCGATGAAGATCGAAACGACATAAAGCGCGGCCATAGGTGCGGCGAAAAGCATCATGTTGAGCACATCGGCCGTTGGCGAAACGACCGCCGCCACGATCAGGATGAGGATGAGCGAAACCCGCCAGCTCCGGATCAAGAAACCTGCCGAGATCAGCCCGATACGTGAAAGCACGTAGGTGATCGCCGGCATCTGAAAGACAAGACCCATCGCAAGCATGATCAACGTGATGAAGTCGAAATAGTC
>CAZSOE010000101.1:6172-6927 GCA_964608335.1 uncultured Chloracidobacterium sp. | reverse complement strand
ATAAACTGCGAATAGGCTTCGCGGTTGGCCTCAAACTCGGGGAAGACGCCCTTTTCCTTACCAAGCCGAAGCGACGCGAGCCAGGATTCGCGACGGACAAAGCCCATCACGTTCTCCATCAAAGCCAGCGACTCGTCGGTGCCGTAGGTCACTCCCATTTTTAGACAAAGGTCCGCAAAGCCCATGATCCCCAAGCCTACGGGCCGTGTCCGTTTGACCACGTCGTCGATCTCGGGCAGCGGAAAATAGCCGGCGTCGATCGCATTATCGAGGAACTGGGTTGAAAGCTGAGTGACATTCGAAAGCCGTTCCCAGTCGACCGCGGCGTGGCCATCGTCGGTCTCACGGTAGAACTTCGCTACGTCGATCGATCCGAGATTGCAGGAGTTATTGAAGTGCAGCTGCTGCTCGCCACACGGATTGCAAGCGTAGATAGGGCCCATCGACGCCATCAGGTGATTACGCCGATTGACCTCGTCGATAAAGATGATCCCGGGCTCGGCATATTTGTGGGCTGACGCGATTATGCGATTCCAGATATCCGGCGCGTAGATCATGCCCGGAATAGGCGGTTCTTCGATCGAACAATCCGAAAGGTCGGCGGTCTCGAACGCGAGTTTGTCCGCAAAGGTGGCCGTTGTGCCGTCGGGCCGCCGATAAACAACGTAATCGGTTCCGGTGACGGCGTCGAAGATCGGCTGGGTCCACGGCTCATCATTAAATTCCGTTTGGAACCAAGTGCCGCTGTCCACGGC
>CAZSOE010000101.1:0-6162 GCA_964608335.1 uncultured Chloracidobacterium sp. | reverse complement strand
TCCATGAAAAGGTCGGTCACGGTCACCGAGATATTAAAATTCGTCAGGCTCGTCTGGTCGTTCTTCGCATGGATGAATCGAAGTATGTCGGGATGCGAAATACGAAGGATCCCCATATTCGCACCACGCCGGACCCCGCCTTGCTTCACGACCTCAGTCGTCTGATTGACTATGTTCATGAAGCTCACCGGACCGCTTGCAACGCCTCGTGTCGAATTCACCATTGATCCGGCCGGCCGGAGAAACTCATATGTCATCCCCGTGCCGCCGCCCGTTTGATGAATGATCGCGACGTTCTGGGCGTGTTCCATGATCCCTTCGATCGAATCGGGAACGTCGAGGACAAAACATGCCGCAAGCTGCCCCTTCGGCTTGCCGGCATTCACGAGGCAAGGTGTGTTCGGAATGAATTCGCGGGCGAGCATTACCGCCGCCATCTCGTTGTAAAAGTGCTTTTGACGGATCTCATCCTTCTCCGCCTTCGCGACGTGGCCGACGACGCGCCGAACGATGTCCGGCCACGTCTCAAACGGTTCGCCGTTCTCGTCTTTGAGCGAATAGCGCTTGCTAACGACCTTTTGTGCGTTGAGGCCGAGCGGTTTGATATCGCGCGCCCGGGCGACGCCGACGCCTTGTTTATCGAGAAAGCTGCTGATGGCAGATTCGAGAACTGTGCTCATAAAAAGGACCTCGGATGAGTCTGATGCGTCGCTCTATTTTAACATCTCTCGAGCGGCGAAGGAACGACGTGATCTGTGGTGTTTTTAGACTTGAACGGCCCGAAAAAACCGACTGCAAGTGACAGCAGTCTAAGCAACCGGCGGCACCTTGTCAATAGTTTTCTTTCCACAATATCTTGGGGATAGGGGGTTCTCCCGCGGCCATAAGCTGTGTCTGCGACGGCTCCACCGGCCTTGGCCGCCCGCCTTTCGCTAACGGCCTTTCGTCCCGCAATGCGAACCGGTTGCGTCAACGCCATTTTGCCGTTCGATTCGATGATCTTGGCCCTCACGTAGCCTTCGGTTCCCCGGATCGAGTAGACGGCCGGATTTGAGTACGTGGTCTTCAAGATCCTGCCGTTGCGCCCGATAAAGTGGACGGTGTATCTGCTCGCGGGGTCCTCGCGGATCTTGATGCGGATCTGAGATCCGTCGACGATAATATCGTCGATCGAAACGCCGGTCGATGCGTAGAAATCGCCCCTCTCCAACGCATCCTTGATCGAGTCCTCATTCAGCCCCTCGGCGCGGACGACCACCCAGCCCCAACCCGGCGTTGGAGCCGCACGGTCGCCTAGCCGCTTGAAATAGTGCGAGTCGTCGACCGCCACACCATAGATCGTTCGTCCGGCAGAAAGGACCGCGTCCCATATGGCTTCGGTGCTCATCCGGCCTCCGCCCCCGAGATTGTTGACCAACGGGTGGCCATTATGAATGTCCAGGAGCGCCACATTGTTCAGCGCCGCGATGTCGTTCGCTGTCAGTGCCCATCCGAAATTAGGATGGTTTACGAGCGGGATGCCGCCCGCTGCCCGAACGCATTCGATATTGCGCTGAAGTATCTCGACGACGGTCCCGGTGCGGCGCGGCGTGCAAACCGACCTCACGCCTAAGCCGTTGATGTGCAAGGGCTTCGACGGCAGACGGTCGGTGACCTCCTGACCCTGAAAGACCATAAAACGGCCCGCCTCACTGAACTTCTCGTTCAACGGCCCGACCGGCGTTAGGAATTCGTGGTCGGTGATGAACAGGAAGTTGTAGCCGTTCGACGCATACCACTTGACGACTTCCTCGGGCGGCGAATCACCGTCGCTATTCAGTGTGTGGGTATGCAGGTTTCCCTTGTACCATCGCGGCGTCTGCGATTGGCCCGACATCTCCGCGAAGAGGAAAGGGAACGCCATTAGAAGAAGAACCGCGATCCGGAACATGCCACCAAACTTACCACGACACCACGATCTTTGATAAACCCCGGCCATCATTCATAATCTCACGGGAATGTCGGCTTTCGATGAATTCATTCAAGGTGTCCGCGACGAGGTGGATGCGGCCCTCGATCGACTGGTTCCGTCGGCGGACAGAGAGCCGACAGATCTGCACGCAGCGATCCGCTGGAGCGTGTTCGCCGGAGGAAAGCGCTTTCGGCCGGCGGTAGTCATCGCGACGGGCGAAACCTTCGGAGTCTCACGCCGGCAACTCCTCCGAACGGCGGCCGCCGTCGAGATGATCCACACCTACTCGCTCATCCACGACGACCTGCCGGCAATGGATGACGACGATCTGCGACGGGGAAAACCGTCGTGCCACCGACAGTTCGGCGAGGCGACGGCGATATTAGCGGGCGATGTACTTCAGACCCTTGCCTTTGCTGCTGTCGCTGCCGATTCATCTCTCTCGGAGACGAAACGTTTAGCGATCATCTCGGTCCTAGCGACTGCAGCCGGCACACCAGAAGGTATGGTCGCCGGCCAGCAGCTCGATCTCGACGCAGAAGGCTCCGATCGTCCGGGCGAGGATGTTGAGCGGATCCATAGACTTAAAACGGGTGCGCTCATCACCGCGGCGGCCCTCGCCGGAGCGATCATCGGCGAAGCCTCGACGGCCGAAACGGCGGCGGTCGCAAAGTTCGGCTCCGAGCTCGGTCTCCTCTTTCAGATAACCGACGATCTCCTCGACGCGACGGCGGCGACGCCCGAGCTGGGTAAGACCGCCGGAAAAGACGCGGCAGCCGCTAAGGCGACATACGTTGGTTACCACGGGGTCGACGGTGCCCGCCGGATCGTCGCAACTACGCTTGAGGCCGTGGAAAATGCGCTCGCGCCCCTGCAGCGCGATAGCGCACGCTTACGGGAACTAGCGTCACGCGTTGCCGCCCGCACGCGGTGAGCACGGAAGTCGCGCCAGATTCGGCCTTTCATTCCTCCTTGTGATGAATGCCAGCATCCCCTTGAACCGGCAGAATTTTATAAAGGTCCTGGCGCTCGCCGGGGCGGTCGCCTTCCTGTACGCGACGGTTCTCGGCAAGCTCGGCCGCGACTGGTGGAACGACGAAAACTACTCACACGGTCTGCTCGTCCCCTTTGTGATCTGCGCGATACTTTGGCGCGACTGGGACGTTCTCGCCGCGGTCAGGCGCGATCCGTCGCGGCTGTTGGGCATCGGTGCGATCGTCAGCGGGCTCGCCCTTCTGCTCGCGGGCACGCTCGGTGCTGAGCTTTTCACGTCACGCATCTCGCTTGTTGTGCTCCTGGCGGGCATAGTCCTCTACTTCTTTGGCAGGAAGGTGCTGTCGTTTCTTGCAGTGCCGTTTGCGCTGCTCGTGCTGTCGATACCGATCCCGCAGATCGTCTTCAATCGCATCGCGTTCCCGCTCCAAATATGGGCTTCGCAGATCGCGGTCTGGGCGATCCAACTATTTGAGGTTCCGACCCTGCGGAAAGGCAACGTGATCGAGATCCTTCCACGCGGGGGAATTGAAACAATATCGCTAGAGGTTGTTGAGGCATGCAGCGGCATCCGGTCGTTGATGACCCTGGTCACGCTTGCCCTGATCCTCGGCTACTTTACGCGAACGGACGGGGCGCGGCCCGGTTTTGGGAACATGTCCGCACGCGACATTGTGCGAGGACTCGTCCTGATGGCTATCGCAGTGCCGGTCGCGGTGATCACTAATGCAGCACGGGTCGCCGCGATAGGATATTTCACCTACTCACAGGGACGGCAGGCGACCGAAGGGTTCTGGCACGACGCTTCCGGCTGGCTTGTTTTCATCGTCGCTTTGGCGCTTCTGATCGGCATTAACTTCTTGCTGAAAATCGTGTTCGGCCGCGGTGCGAGCCCGATCCGGACCGAGAAGATGCCCGCGGCCGAAACCGGGCCGTCCGCGTCAGCCGCAAAGGTCTGGCTGCTGATCGGCGTGTTATTGCTAGGCGGCGTCACCATTAACTGGTTCGACCTCCGGGGCGAGATACCGGTAGAAAGGCAAAGCCTCGTTGAACTTCCCCGCACGCTGGGAGATTGGAAGCTCAAAGGCGGCGAGATACGGTTCGATCCGCAGGTCGAAACCGTGCTGGGCACGACGGACTACACGATGCGAGAGTATTCATCGCCCGACGGACGAATTGCGAATATTTACGTCGGTTATTATGCCTCTCAACGGTCAGGCGCGACCTACCACAGTCCCCAAAACTGCCTTCCGGGTGCCGGCTGGGTGCTCAAAGACCCCCAAGATGTCGAGATCGCAATGCCCGGCGGCCGAAGCTTTCAAGCCAACCGGTACATCATTGAAAACGGCGTTTATCGCGAGGTGATGATCTACTGGTATCAGGGCCGTGGCCGGTTCGAAGCGAGCGAGTATCGAGACAAGATCAATACTGTATGGGACAGTGTTATCCGGCGCCGCTCCGACGGGGCGATCGTCCGGATCATGACCTCCGCAGGTTCCGATGAGCCCGAAGCCCTAAAAGCGGCCACCGAGCTGGCTTCGGGCCTTGCCGGTCAACTTCAGCCTTTTATCCCCCAATAAGCCCGTTTTTGGGCCGTTTTACGGCCTTTTTTTCTGAAATCGACCCTCGATTGGGCGTATTTTCTCGATGCGTTCACATCGGACCCGGGCTTGCCCAGCCTGCCGGACCGACCGCGGAACGCTCGAAACAACGGAATATGCCTGACCGAGAGTGCCATCGTAGTCGTTCGAGTTTTTTTGGCTCTACACTCCTTCTTTGCCTTGGTCTATTTATAGCGGCCTGTGGTCATTCGACCGCCGGTTTGTTGGCTAAGGGCGAAGAATACCTCCAAAAACGTAAATTCCATGACGCACTGATGCAGTTTCGCTCGGCGGCGGCGTCCGACCCGAATTCGGCGGCGGCCCACTGGGGGCTGGCCCGTTCCTACGAAAACCTCGGACGATTCAACGAAACCGTAGACGAACTTCGAAAGACCTTGGAGCTGAACGATTCGAACCTCGAGGCCAAGGCCCGATTAGGCAACTACTTCCTGCTCGTCCAGCCGCCGATGATCGCCGAGACCGAAAAGCTCCGGAATGAGATCCTGGTTGCCGATCCGTCGTTCATCGAAGGCCATATTTTGACTGCGTCGATACTCGCGGCCCAGGGCAAACCCGACAAGGATGTCGTTGCGGCTGTTAACAAGGCAATCGCGCTCGATCCAAAGCGGATCGAATCGTACATCAGCCTCGAGCGACTTTACATGACCCGCGAGAATGCGATCGAGGCCGAGGCAGCGATCACGCGAGGCATCACCGCCGCGCCCGAGAAGATCGGCGGGTACGTCGAGTACGGACGCTTTCTCACGTATGCCGATCGCGACAGCGAAGCCGAAGTGCAATTTCTAAAAGCGACCAGCCTCGAACCGGACAGCATCGAGGCGCGTGAAGCGATCGCTGAGTTCTTTGTCACCAGTGAACAATTGGCCCGGGCCGAGCAGGCCTACCTTGACCTCGTTCGGATCCAGGACAACAGTCCCGAAAGCCGGCTGGTACTAGCGAGATTTTACGAAACCGCTGAGCGTGACAATGACGCGGTCGCAACGCTTGAGGCAATACTCGCCGACGCTCCGGAATACGCGCTGGCACGTTACGGGCTTGGGTCGATGTACTTAAAACGACGTGAGCCGGCGAAGGTCTATGAGCAGTTGAACGAACTTTTCAAGATCAATGACGAAGATACCGAGGCGCTTAGTCTCCGCGCCCGGACCCGGATGCAGGAGAACAAGACCGAGGAGGCGATAAAGGACCTCGAGGACATTCTCAAAAAGTATCCCAGCGAACGTGAGGCACTATACCTGATGGCCCAGGCCCGCCTCTCGCTCGGGCAGATAGACCATGCGAATGCGTTCATTGGCGATCTTGAACGCTACCACCCAAATTTTCTCAACACCGGACTGCTCAAGATCCAGGCGGCCTCGGCAAGCGGTGGCGCGAATGCGGCGGTTCGGATAGCAACGGCCTTACTCGAACAGGCAAGCGCGACCACAGCGAACCAGGGTCCCAATGGCGGCGCGCAGGAAGTCAGGTTCCGGGCGTTGGCAGCTCGCGGACTGGCCTATCTTGAGCTGGACCGTATCCCTGAGGCGCGTGCTGACCTTCAGGAAGCTGCTCGCCTCTCTCCGCGATCATCCTCGGTCATGGTCAATCTGGCCAAAG
>CAZSOE010000100.1:0-6963 GCA_964608335.1 uncultured Chloracidobacterium sp. | reverse complement strand
GTTCTACACGACCGACGGGTTTGCCCTGAGGTCGCAGACCTCGACGGTCCAGATCCGCGCAATGGAACGCCGCGGTGCTCCCATCCGGATCCTTGCTCCGGGCAAGGTTTACCGCCGGGACACGCCTGATATGACCCACACGCCGATGTTTCATCAGCTCGAGGGACTGTGTGTAGATAAAGGGATAACGATGGCGCATCTTAAGGGTACGGTCACGGAATGGCTCCGTCGGCTGTTCAGCGAGGATACGCGGACGCGGTTCCGGCCGTCGTACTTCCCTTTTACCGAGCCTTCAGCCGAATTCGATTTCTCGTGCTTCAAGTGCCACGGGACTGGAAAGTTCGAGGGCGAACGATGCCGCCCGTGCAAAGGCTCCGGCTGGATCGAGCTCGGCGGCTCAGGAATGGTCCACCCGAACGTCCTCCGCGCCTGCAACATCGACCCGACCGTCTATTCCGGCTTCGCCTTCGGCTTCGGCCTCGAACGCATGGCCGCTCTGATGTATACGATCGACGACATCCGCCACCTGTTCGACAACGACGTGCGGTTTTTGGAGCAGTTTCGATGAACATCAGCTACAACTGGCTCAAGGAGCTGATCGATGTTGCGATGCCGCCCGACAAATTGGCGCAGCGGCTTACCGACGTCGGACTCGCTGTGGAAGGTGTCCATCCGCATGCCGACGACTACGTACTCGACATCGACCTGACCTCGAACCGGCCGGACTGCCTATCGCATCTAGGCGTAGCGCGGGAAATACGCGTAATTACGAATGGCGAATTACGAATTGCGAATGTCGAAGACCAAAGACCGAAGACCAAAGACCAAAAGCTCGTTTCTATTCAAGACCCTGACCTCTGCCACCGATTCACGGCTCGAATCGTCAGAAACGTCAAAGTCGGGCCGTCGCCCAAATGGCTGACCGATCGGCTGGAATCCATCGGCGAGCGTTCGATCAATAATGTGGCGGATATTACGAACTACGTTATGCACGAGCTTGGCCAGCCGATGCATGCGTTCGACCTGGACAAATTGGCCGGTAATCGCATCGTCGTACGCCGCGCCAGGGCGGGCGAGGGGATGATGACCCTGAAGGAAGTGGAGTGCGAGCTTGATGAGACGGTGCTGGCCATCTACGACGCCGAAAAACCAGTCGCTATCGGCGGCGTTATCGGGGGTTTGGACTCGAGCATCACCGATGAGACGGTTAATGTGTTACTTGAAGTAGCATACTTTAAACGTGAGAGCATAAGGGCAACATCTCGCAAGCTAAACCTGGCCACAGAAGCCAGTTATCGGTTCGAGCGCGGTGTCGATATCGAAAATCTGATCCGCGCATCGAACCGCGCGACCGAGCTCATCGCCGAACTCGCGGGCGGTGAGGTCGCCGAATTTGTTGATGTCTATCCGACCAAACAGACCCCGATCGAGGTCGAATCGAAAGACATCGCCGCCGCGACACGCCGCCTTACCGGGCTTGATGTGGATGCGGCGGAATGCGATCGCATCCTAACCGCCCTCCGCATCGACAAGAAGACCGATACGATCTACACTCCACCAACCTGGCGGCACGACATCGCGATCGAGGAAGACCTGGTCGAGGAGGTCGCGAGACACGTCGGCTATGACAAGATCGCCGACGAGCTTCCGCCGGCCTTCGGTGCCGGTGAGTACCAGCACACCGAGCACCGCGAGAAAGCCCTGAGGCAGCGACTGTCGGACCTTGGGTTTGACGAAGCCATGACGTACAGCTTCATTGGAACCGACACTGATGGCATGTTCGAGACGGTGCCCGGGCTCGACGCAGATCGCCAGGGTTTCGTGACGCTTGAGAATTCCGTGATAGAAGGCGCCGTCCGAATGCGGCCGACCCTCATTCCGGGCCTGCTGGATTCCGTACGACATAACCTCAACCACCAACGCCGGGACATCAAGCTCTTTGAGACCGGGCGCGCGTTCGCTGCCGGAGGCGATGAGTTTGGCTTGCCGACCGAACGCGAGCTCCTCGCCTTGGCGATAACCGGCGGTGAAACGTTTGAAGGACAGGCCGCAGCAAAGCGAGAACTCGACTTTTACGACGCGAAGGGCGCGGTCGAGGCCGCTCTTGAGGCGGCCGGCGTACCGAGGACAACGCTCGAAACAGCATCGATACGGCATCTGCGTAACGGCCAGAGTGCGTCTGTTTTGCTTGACGGGGCGAGGATAGGCTCGATCGGCCGGATCGCCGACGAGATTGTCTCCAAATACAAGTTCAAACAGCCGGTTTTCGTGGCCGAGCTCGATCTCACAGCGGCGCTGGCAGCCCCGACGTCGGTTACGGCCTATCGCCCGCTTCCCCGTTTTCCGGCTATCGTGCGTGATGTGACCTTCGCCGCGCCGCGCGACGTTCCCTATGAGTCTATCCGGAATGCGATCGAAGACCTTGCCGGCGAGCTGTGCCGCGATGTTAGGTTCGTCGACCTTTACGAGGGCAAGGGTCTTACTGCTGCGGAACGCGCGATAACGCTGCGGCTTGAATATCGCAGTGACGAGCGAACGCTCCTCGACGAGGAGGTCGACCCGGTTCACGAAACGGTTGTTACCGAGGCCGAGAAGCGCCTCGGCATCAAGCGCCGTTGAGGTCAATGTTCGTGACGCCCGGCACTTGAAGTTTTACGGAAAAGCACACATAATCTGTTCCACAGCTTTTGACAACGGCTAACCTCGGAGACGCTCGCATGAATGCCTTAACGGGAATGGAAAAGTTCTCGCACCTTGAGGACAAGATCTACCTAACGATCGAATTTGCACGGAAGTTACGCGAAGAGAAAGAACGGCTCGAACGAGAGTCGGGCACGCTCAAGCTTCAGGCTGCTCAGGCCGTCGCCGACAAGCAGGCCGCGGAAGAGAAGCTCGCGACGATGCTCGCCGAACGCGACACGATACAAATGAAGGTCGAAGCGATGCTTGAGGCGATCGCCATTCTCGATCCCGAGGTGGCCGAGGCCGTGGGCCGTTAGGAGCAGATATGGCGGAACAGACGATACGGGTCGAGATCTACAACCAGACGTACAGCATTCGCTCCGACGGCGATAACGACTATATTCAGGACCTCGCTGAATATGTCGACTCAAAGATGCGAGAGATCTCGTCGGGAACGATGACCGTCGATTCGCTTAAGGTCGCGATCCTTGCCGCGCTTCACATCGCCGACGAGTTTTACCAGCTAAAGCACAATCAGTCCCAAGCCGACCTCCAGCTAGGCACAAGGAGCTCCGAGTGTTCCGAGATGCTCGATCGGCTGCTAAAACACCGCGATCTCGAACCCCAGCAGGAATTCGAATCGGCCCACTAGAATGTGCTAGACTTGATCTGGCGAAGGTTCGACTGCGTTCCACGTCACCGGACGCAATTACAATTGAGCCAACATATGAATGCCGGGAGGCCGATGCCGGCGGTCGGTGCGATTCCCTACGGGGCCATTGCCATAGGCTGCGGGCTCTGATGTCCCGATAGAAACATCGGGGCAGAAGGCCACCCACCTGTTTCTTACAGGTTCAATTCATACGTTCGAACGGTTTCGCGGTCTCTTCGCCTTCCAATTCTTCGGTTTCCTTCTCCAGTTCGAGCCGGATATCTTCCGCCATCTTTGCCGATTCGAGTGCGAGTGGCAGCTCGGCCGAGCGCGCTGTCAGTTTTTTGAGCGCAAGCTCGCTGTCCGCCATGCTACCGCCGCGGCTTGCGGCCGCCTCGATCATCTGCAACCGGGACTCGGCTTCGGCGAGCATCTCATTGGCCTGCGCGTTGATATTCGAGATCTTGTCGATATCGCGGGCGATCTGCTCCTGAAATTCTCCGGCCCGTGCGCTTCTCAGCTGACGGACGGAGTTTTGTCGCTTTCGGGCAAGAAGCAGCTCGCGTTTTGACGACCGGATGATCCTGGTTGCCGTCAGGCGTGAAGCAAGCGTTTCGCGGTACGCATCACCGAGCAATGGGTCGCGCGTCTCGACGGCCTTCAACGCTCGTTTCTCGCTCGATCTCAACTCGTGCCGGAACCACTCGATCTCCTCGGCTCTGATGCCGTCTGCGGCTATCCGCTCACGCATCTCGCGGGTCCAATTCGAATGTCGGTAAAGCAGTATGCCGGACGTGATCAGACCAGCAAGCAGTCCGACACCCGTCGCGATAAGCCCAAAGAAGAAGATCACTGCCGCCACGGGCGGACCGCTTGCCGCAAGGATCATCAATACAAGGGTTATCAGAGCGGGCAGCGTGGTTAGAATTACGGGCGCCGCGAGAGCCCCGGCCTTGAGCCGTCGGCCTCTTGTAAACTCGGACTTTTCGATCTCGTACATAGCGGGCCGCCTTAGAGTCTAGCAGAGGCGCGGGCCAAAACTAGCTGCTGCGGAATCCAAAAGTCGTGCCGCTAGTGTAATAGTGTATTATCATAAAAGTCCGGATTTATGACCGCAGCACGGCGAGCATTTGGTTTGGTATTGCTGGGCGTTGGCTTTGCCGCCATGTCGGCGGGTCAGCCGCCCGAATCAAACCCTCGTGTACGCACGGTCACCATCCCGATCTCGATCTTTACACGTGAAGAACTGCGTCAGCGGCAGCCCGAAGAATTCGTTCAGGCCGATCGGCTGATCGTGCGCGAGGACAACGACGAACAGCAGATCCTGTCCATCCGAAGCGTTAGCGACACGCCGCTGTCCATCGCGATCCTCATCCAGGACGATCTGACAGGATATTTTAATCTCCAGATCAAGGACATTCAGGAATACATCCGATCGCTGCCAAAAGGGACCCGCGTGATGGTTGGCTACCTCAGGGGCGGATCAATGCAGGTCCGACACCGGTTCACGGATGATCTGAACGCGGCGGCGGCTTCCCTGCGGATCGTTTCGGGCAGCCCGTTCAGTGCCCCTCGCAGCCCGTTTGACGGCGTCGAGCAGTCGTTGAGCAAGTTCGACGGCGTGCCGACCGGCCGTAAGGCGATACTCCTGTTCTCAGACGGCCTCGATACATCATCGGGGCTCAACCTTGCGTCGATCTCGCAGAGCTTCGACCTGGAACAAGCGATCTTAAAGGCCCAGCGGAGAGGCATCGCCGTATATTCGTTCTACGCGCCGACGACGCTAACGGAATCGGGGAATTCGATATTTATGCTCGCCGGCCAGGGTGCGCTCGAGAAGCTCTCCGACGAGACGGGTGGCCGCTCCTTCCATCGCGGAGTAAGCCCTCCGCTTAGCTATTTGCCCTTCTTCAAGGACCTGACTTTCTCGCTGAACCGACAGTTCGCCCTTACTTACCTATCGACGCACATGAAGAAGGGCTATTACAAGATCCGCGTCACGAGCACAAACCCTGACGTCAAGATCGAACACCCGCGGGGCTATCACTATCGCTGATGGACCTGGATCCGTGAATTGCACGCCTGACAGACGTGAACGTCCTCCTTGATCAGGAGACCGATCCAAAACAGAGGAAAGAAAAAGACCAGCAGGACAGCGAACGTGATCCAGCCGGCGGTCGAAATCCGGCGCTCGATCCTCGGTATCATCTGGCTCATGCACTGAGGACATCGAAACGGCATCGCGAACGCCCCGGCGGGTGCGTAAGCGAGCGGGGCTCCGCCGTAGGGTTGGTTCATCGCGGGTGCGAACGGTTCGACGCGGTTTATCTGGTCGGTTCGGCGTGCCTGAGCCGTCGAAGGCAGGTCGTCCGTCTTCCATGCGTACGGCCTTGGGGCCGAGTGACCGTAGGGATCGGGAGCGACCGACGGCGGCTGTGTTTGCGGGGCGCCCATTCGCGTGCCGCAGAACCGGCAGAAATGGCTCTCCATCGCATTCAACTTGCCGCAATTACGACACTGAAGCATACAACCCTCTGACTATACACCT
Source organism: uncultured Chloracidobacterium sp. (assembly GCA_964608335.1). Classification (GTDB taxonomy): domain Bacteria; phylum Acidobacteriota; class Blastocatellia; order Pyrinomonadales; family Pyrinomonadaceae; genus OLB17. The sequence goes on along the minus strand of CAZSOE010000100.1, from coordinate 1,081 downwards.
AACGCCCTGTCGGGCAAAAAGTTCGCGGAAGTCGGCCTTCACTTTGCGTTCTTTGCGTCTCTGCGTGAAACAAAGCTCTGGCGCTCCCCGGAACTAATGGCCGCGTAGACATTCTCAACCAACTCGACCGTCTTGTAACCGTCCGCCGCTGTAACCGCTGCCGGCTTCCCTTCGAAGATCGCGTCGACAAATGCCCGGTCTTCCTGAACATAACCCCAACGCTCTTCCTTTTCGACCATGTGGAACGAATGCGTTTCAAAGTCGGCATCCATCCCGCGCGAATCGAGCAGACGTTCCATCTCTTCGGTCATTATCGTGCGGTGGTGGCAAAAGACCTCAACCCGTTCGAACGGCAACAACCAGCTCGCGTCCGAGGACGAGGCAAGTGTGCAGTGAAAACCGCTCGCAAATTTGAAGAGCACTGAGAATTCATCCAGTTCCGGATACTCGTGCCGCGAGCCGTATGCTACGATCTCGTCGATCTCGCCGAACTGAAACCGCAGCATATCGAACATATGGATCGTCGTCTCATAAAGAAATCCTCCCGTGACATTGACGTCGCCGGTCCAAGGCGGATCCTTCAGCTCGCCGCGGTTCATCTTGATGTGGGCCGAATGCGGCGCATCTGCCGCGAGCAGTTTCTTTAAGCTCACGTAAACCGGTGCGAACCGCCGATTGTGGCCGACCTGAAAAACGCGATCACTTCCGTCAGCCGCGTTTTTCAACCTCGTCGCATCCTCAACGCCGATCGCGAACGGTTTCTCGCAGAACACATGTTTTCCCGCGTCGATCGCCGCCATCGCGATCTCAACGTGCGTTTTGTTCGGAGCGCAAACCAACACCGCGTCACAATGATCGAGCAGCTCTTCCCGCGAAGAACAAACCCGCCCACCGATCCTCTTCGCCGTGCTCTGCGTCCTCTCCGGGATAATGTCGTAAAGCGCAGAAACCTCAGCCCGCTCATCTCGCGAGTAAATCCCGCCGTGAACGTTGCCGATATAGCCTGTGCCGACGATCCCAATGCGAACTTTTCCGGAGCTATCAGCCATCAGCTTTCAGTCCCCAGCTTTGGATAGTGGAT
>CAZSOE010000099.1:0-6988 GCA_964608335.1 uncultured Chloracidobacterium sp. | reverse complement strand
CTGATCGAGCCCGGCGATGATCACCCGCTTGCCGCCCGCGGCCAGGTTGTTGGCCGCGCCGATGATCTCGACGTCGAAGAACTGGGCTTCGTCGATGCCGACAACCTGGGTATCGACCTCGATAAGCGAGATCATCTCGGCGGTTGTGGCAACGGGTACCGAAAGATGCGTCTGGCCCGAGTGCGACGCGATCTCTTCGACGGAGTAACGAGCATCGATGCTCGGCTTGAACACCTGCACCTTCTGCCGCGCGATACGCGCACGCGTAAGCCGGCGGATCAATTCCTCTGACTTGCCCGAGAACATCGAGCCCGCTATCACCTCGATCCAACCGGTGCCATTGTTCCGCACCTTTCGCCGCTCTTCGGCCGTGTCAAACGCAAATTCCTCAACCATAATTTCACCGCAAAAGTTCGATTATAGGCTAACTGACGAGCGGTGAGAATTCGCTACGCAGGTAAGTTTGCAGCATTTTTGCGGTTTCATTCGTGTGTTCATACCATGCCTTTCCCGATCCAGCAATGAATGCGCGAATAAGGCGATCCGAACAAAGCGCCGGAAAGTTAAACTTACCCACCGGCGGCCTTTATGCGGCGGTCAATTCGCGGATCGCAGCCTCGACCTGCTCCACTGTTAGATCGGCGAGCGGCCCGTCCTCGAGAACGCGGAGCCTCTCAATCAGTGGCAGATAGACGCGCGCCGCCCCGCGTTCCGACAAGAGAACTACCGGCGTGCCCGCAAGGGCCGCAAGGTGCATCGGGCCCGTGTCGCCGACGACGAACACCGACAATTCGGCGAACATCGCGAAAAGATCGGGGAGCGGCATTTCATCAACCAGGATTGCAATTCCCTTTAGCTCAGTTTGCAAGCGCGATCGCAGGTCGCGCTCCTCGGGGCCGAGAAATGTGAGGACCGTCCCTCCGGTGCGCGAGAGGCGTCGCGCAAGTTCGACGAAATTCCCGACTGCCCACCGCCGCGAAGGATGACCGGCGCCAAGAAACAGCCCGATCAGCTTAGCGTCACCGATATCGCGGGTCGCGATAAAGCGCCGGGCGTGCTCAACACTCTCGGGCGGCGGCGATACGACTATCGTCCTCGGCGCGTTCGTGATCCCAAGCGGTTCAAGCACTGACAGGTAACGGTCTGTGTGGTGTTTCGCCTTGTCCTCTTTCGGCGGGCGCCTGGGAAAACTCGAGAGGAAATCCAGTGACCTGCGTTCGCGGTTCTCAAAGAGCCGGTATGGCGAACCGGATAGGAACCCAAGCAGATTCGTCTCATACAGGCTGTTAAGGTCGATCACGAGATCGAACTTCCGAGCACGAACATCCGCGACGAGGCGACCGATCCTGGCGATCGACCTCAGCGGGTTGCCATCGCGCAATGCTACTCGATCCACCAGTATTTGCTCGTCGGAGACATCGGCCATGCGCACGATATCCCCGACCGGTTTGCCGACCAGCGCGGTTAAGCGCGCGCCGTCAAATCTCTCCCGAATAGCACGAAGTGCCGGCAGCCCGAGCACAACGTCACCCATCTGTCCGAAGTGAATTACGAGAATGTTGTTGAACTGTAGGTCGGGGGCGGTCAAAGCGGGTCTACTCTTACAGGATGCGCAGATCGTGGCCGGTCATCTCGGTGGGAGTTTCGATGCCGAACACGCCGAGGATCGTCGGCGCTACGTCGCGCAGCGAGCCGCCCTCGCCCAGACGCACCTGCGGCCCGGTGTCGTCGATGTAGTGAAGCGGGACCGGATTCCGGGTCGTGGTCGGATTGGGCTCACCGTTCTCGGAAAAGACCATTTCCTCGCAGTGCCCGTGCGACGAGGTCAGCAGCATTACGCCGCCCTGGTCGCGTACGGCCTCGTATATCCCGCCGATGCATGTATCCATATAGCGAATGGCCGAGACCGTTCGCTGCATTTCACCTGTAGCGGCCATCAGTTCGGCAGCCGGCATATTGACCACATAAAGCCCGGGTCGTCGTGCCAGCTCGGTGCGCAGCCGGTCGGCGATCTTAAAGCTCTGGGATTCCGGGCCCAGATCGGCTGGCGGAGCCGCCGGCAGGACGATCTGTTCCTCAAATTCCGCGGCTGTTTCGCTTCCGCCGTCGAAGAAGTGGGTCAGATGGGCGGCCCGGGCGCTCTCGGTGATCTTGATAGTGGGGATCTCGTTCCCTGCGAGCACCGATGTCAGGGTGTTGGTCTCCTCTTCCTGTCGAAAGGCCGCGGGCAAGTTGAACCCGCGATCGTATTCGGTCAGACAAACTGTGTCGACTACGGGCTTTGCGCCGCCCGCACCGTCCGGGATACAAAGCGACCGCACGAGCTGCCGCATTCCGTCGCCACGGTGGTTGAAGAAAACCACCAGGTCACCGTTTCGAACCGTCGTCACCGGTATGTCGCGCGCCCACTCGACGATGATCGGAGCTATGAACTCGTCAGAGATCCCCCGAAGGAACGAATTGCGAATTGCGCCGACCGCATCGTTGGTCCGTTCACCCTCGGCGTGTGCGAGCATCGTGAAAGCGCGGGCGGTCCGCTCCCAATTTTCGTCCGTGTCCATCGCAAAGAAGCGCCCGCACAGCGATGCGATCCGCCCGATGCCGATGTCGGCAAGCTTGATCTCAAGCGCTTCGACATAGATATCGGCCGTCCTCTCGGGCACGTCGCGGCCGTCGAGTATGCAGTGGATATAGACGTTCTCGAGCTTGTAACGCTTCGCCATCCGCAAGAGAGCAAAAAGGTGCTCGGTCGAAGAGTGTATCCCGGCATCGCTGATCAAACCGATCAGGTGCAGCGAGACGTCGTTCGCCCGCGCCTTTTCGAACGCTCGGTTGAGGACCTGATTCTCCTGAAACTCGCCTGAATCGATCGCCCGGCGGATCCGCGCGAGCTCGGTTGCGGCGATTCGCCCCGTTCCGATGTTCAAGTGGCCTACCTCGGCATTTCCCGGATCGTCTTCCAATCGTCCAATGCTTGCGCCGGCGGCCGCCAGAGTTGTCATCGGATACCGCCGGCAGATCTCGTCATAATAAGGCGTATGCGCGATCGCGACCGCATTACCCTCGGTACGAGGCGCATAGCCCCAACCGTCGAGTATCACAAGTGCAACGGGGCGCTTGTTCGTCTGCGGTTCCATTTGTTTGACAGTGAAAACGGCCGTTGCGGCCGAAAGCTAGTTTTGCCCTAACCTGGATAGGTACGAATTCGATAATAGCAGATTTAGTCGTAAGCGTCTTGCGCCGCAAGCTCCATCCAACGGTCGGGGAATTTAAGGTCCTCGAAGCCGTATTGCCGGTAAAGCCCGTGGGCATCGAGCGTCGCCAGCAGCCACCGCCTGAGCCCTTGCAGATCGGGCTGTTCAACGATCGTCTTCATCAGCCATTTGCTCAAGCCGCGGCCGCGGTGCCCTTCGACTATGAAGACATCTCCCACGTACGCAAATGTCGCCTTGTCGGTGATAACGCGGGCAAAACCGACCTGATCGCGACCCTTGTAAATGCCAAAACAGAGGGAATTCTCGATCGCAGTCAAAGTCTTCTCTAGCGAGCGCCCCTTTGCCCAATAGGCCTCGGTCGACAGAAAACGGTGTATGCCGGCCAGATCAAGCCGGCGTTTGTCGGTATCGATCTCGTATTCGCCGTTGCGGAGTTTCATTGCGTATCACACGCCGAGCACCCGTCGTGCGCGGCTGCGGAGGCCGGCGGTCATCGCCTGCGGATGCTGGACGGCGACCAGCCGGAGCTCGCCGAGGAGTTCCGGACTGTCCTTCGCGATCTTGGCCGCAACCGACATCGAGAAGCACCGCACGGCTACCGGCTGTGCGGGATCCGCAACGAGGGCGCAGCAAGCGTCAAAAAGGCGGCCCTCATACCGTTTCGGTATATCGACAAACTGCAGAAGCCGCGCGACATTGCGACGGACCGCAACATGCGCGTCCTCACGTTCGAGCTGCCCGGCGAGCTTGCCCCAGTACGGTCCGATCAGGTTCGGATGCCGCTGAATGCAATAACTCACCGGCCATGCCGCCCGCTGCGATAGGCGATAGACCGGCCCGAGCATGAACCGCATCAACTCGGCAAACCTTTTCGGATCATCACCGACGTAATTGCAGATCTTCTCGGCCTGGGCTTTTGAATGAACTTCGAGAAGAGCGTCGTGGAGGTTCATTTTTTGGCTGCCGTCGCGTCGCGACCGTTGACTGTAGCCGTGGGTTTCAACCCACGGTTAGGGGATAATCCCGATCGCGTCGCGTAGCGACGGCTGAATCATCCGGCGCTACGCGGGCACGTGTCGGGGGCGCGAATCCGTGGGCGAAAACCCACCGCTACAATCAGCCGCCGCTATGCGGCGAGTTCCGCAAGCTACGTCAATTGATAGAACGCCTTGCGTCCCGGATACTGGGCCGAGTCCCCAAGATCCTCTTCGATCCGTAGAAGCTGATTGTATTTCGCGATCCGATCGCTTCGGCAGAGGCTTCCCGTCTTGATCTGGCCGGCGTTCGTGGCAACGGCAAGGTCGGCGATGAAGTGGTCTTCCGTCTCGCCGCTGCGGTGCGAGATCACGGCGGTCATATTGTTCGTTCGGGCCAACTCGATAGCGTCGAGAGTTTCGGTCAGCGTGCCGATCTGATTGACCTTTATGAGAATCGAGTTCGCCGCGCCGAGCTCGATCCCCTTTCGAAGAAACTTGACGTTCGTCACGAACAGATCGTCACCGACGAGCTGCACTTTTTCGCCGACCTTGCCGGTTAGGTCCTTCCAGCCGTCCCAATCGTTCTCGGCCATGCCGTCTTCGATCGAGATGATCGGGTATTTCCCGCACCAGTCGGCCCAATAGGCGCCCATCTCCTCAGACGAAAGCTCGCGGTTGTCACTCTTTTTGAAGACGTATTTGCCGTCCTTATGAAATTCGCTCGCTGCCGGATCGAGGGCAATCATCACGTTTTCGCCCGCCGTGTAGCCTGCTTTGTCGATCGCTTCGAGGATCGTCTCAACAGCTTCCTCGTTCGACTTCAGGTTAGGCGCAAAGCCGCCTTCGTCGCCCACGCCCGTCGAATAGCCACGTCCTTTGAGCACGTTCTTCAAATTGTGAAAGATCTCCGCACCGCACCTGAGAGCCTCGCGAAAGCTATCGGCCCCGACGGGCATCACCATGAATTCCTGAAAATCGACGTTGTTGTCGGCATGCGCTCCGCCGTTGAGGATATTCATCATCGGGACGGGCAGCGTCTTGGCATTTGTACCGCCGATGTAGCGATACAGCGGCATCTCCTGAAAGGCCGCGGCCGCTCGCGCGTTGGCGAGCGAAACGGCGAGTATCGCGTTGGCCCCGAGCTTCGATTTGTTCTCGGTCCCGTCGAGCTTAAGCATCGTTTGATCGACCGTCGTTTGGTCGAGGCAATCGAGGCCTTCGAGTTCACGGCCGATCATCTCGTTCACGTTCTTGACCGCTTTACGAACGCCCTTCCCGAGGTAACGAAGCTTGTCGCCGTCGCGAAGCTCTACGGCCTCGTTCTCACCGGTCGATGCACCACTCGGAACCGCAGCGCGCCCCTGCGTTCCGTCCTCCAAAATGACCTCGGCCTCGATCGTAGGATTCCCGCGGGAATCCATGATCTCGCGGGCCCAAACCTGTTCAATGATGCTCATTTATCGATTAGTCTCCGTTCGCGAGTAACACAAAATTATCCCGAAAATCGGAGAAAAGACAAAAAGGCCGCCCGAAGCGCCTTTGACTTCGGACGACCTGGGTTCCGTCGGAGGATCAATTAGTTAGTTATTCTTGATCACACCTGGTCCGTTTCATCGGAAAGTCCATCGCCATATCTTTGCCGTTGTTGTTCCCTTCGATCCGTGCGAAAAGCGAGTCCTTCGCGTCGAGCCGGTAGATGACACGCTGAGGAAAATCGTGTTTCAGGTTCTCGAAAACGATCTCCGTCGCTGTCATGCGGATCGCGGCGAAGGCCGTTTCGTCTTTCGCGCTCGATGGCTTTGCTACATACATCAGGCCGTGGCCGTTGTTTACAACGCGAAGGAACTCGAAGGCGACGCTCTTGCCGTCCTTGACCGTTTGCGAAGTGCCGAGCATCAGGTTCGAGGTCGGCCTGGACCAACGTTCGGTCGTCACGCGGCCATTTGCGTTCATTTCCCAACAGCCGGCGATCCAATGCAGCGTGTCCACCGGTTTTTTCGTTTCCTGGGCAACGATCGTGTAGCCAAGGAACGAAATGATCAAACCGCAAAAGAATACTTTCATCGCTTTTCTCCAAGAATGCGTTCTACTGCGAATCGTATGGTGAATGGGCGGTGTCCGTCTTGTAAAAACGCGACATTCTAAAGGCCGATGAACGCATCAGCCATCTTGTTCTCGGCTCTCAGAAAGGCCGCCGGTGACTGGCCGGCAAACGAGGTAAAGTCCCTGATGAAGTGCGACTGGTCGTAATAGCCGAAACGAAGTGCAAGGTCCAGAAGGTTGGCGGTCGCTTCCTGATGATAGGCCAAAACGAGACCCTGGAGGCGGACGATCCGGCTGAAGACCTTCGGCGAGACACCCACCATCTCGCGAAAATGCCGCTCAAGCTGCCGCTGACTGACGCCGAACGCCTTCGCCGTCGCGCGCACGGCGACGAGTCCCTGCCTGTCGATAATGTGTCCTTTGATCGCTTCAACGACCGGCTGTACACCGTTCTCGTGCGCGAGCCTTCGGGTCAACTCCGCCTCGATCAGCCCGACACGTTCCCGCATTGTTTTGGCCGAACGCAGCTGGTCCTCCAGCCTATGCGCGAGGTGGCCGAACAGCAACTCAAGCTCGAAAATGCGGTCAGTAAGTTCGGACAGCGGGCATTTGAAAAGCCGGTATGCGCCTGACGTGTGGAAACGGATACCGAAGAGATCTACACGGCCGGTAGGCTGGATCTGAACATAACGCCGCATTTGCCCGACGACGATCGTCCGGGGCGGGGGCAAGTCGATCCGTCTCGTCGGGCTG
>CAZSOE010000098.1:0-7041 GCA_964608335.1 uncultured Chloracidobacterium sp. | reverse complement strand
CAACCGGATCTTCGGGCGGCTTTCGGTGAAGGGTAACCGGCTCGATCTCTCGCAGATAGGTATGACCAAGATGGCGTGCGCTCCTCGGCCCGGAGAAGTGTCAGAGAAGCGTTTCATTAAGGCGCTCGACGCTGCTGCTCGATTTCGGCTGGAGCGAGAAACCCTTACATTGTTCGACCGTCGCGGCCAGAAAGTTCTTAAGTTTCGAAGCGAAAAGGCCACCAGCCCAACGGACGTCGGGCTGACCGACAAGAAATGGCTGTTGGAAGCCTTCGGCACCGAGCGCGCTCGGACCTACCCCGAAGTATTCGTCAGTTTTGATGAACGGCGTTCTTCGGCCGGCGGAAATACTGGCTGCAACGTTTTCGGCGGAAGCTACAGCGGCAACGGAAACCGCATCGCGATCACAGACGTGATCTCGACAATGCGCGCTTGTGAAGAAGGCGACAAAATGGCCATTGAACGCCGGTTCCTCGAGGGGCTTCGCACGGCGGATCGGTTTGAGATCCGGAATAACAAACTAATGTTGTTCAAGGGCCGTGATCTCCTTTTGACGTTTCGCGGCACCACAAAATGAACCAGCCGCCGGGCAGCTGCGCTCAAAAGTTGCTCTCAGGGCGCAATTTCGTCATACTTTTTCAGGCCTTCTATGACGAATAAAGCTACGCCGAACGCGAGCTATAGCCTCACCTTGCGCGTTCGGATCCACAATCAACCGGGCAAGCTAGGCGAGATCACGACCGCGATAGGGCGCGCGGGCGGCGATATCGAGGGGATCGATATCGTCTCTGTCGGTAAGGACTTTTTGATCCGCGATATTACCGTCAACGCCGCGAGCGAGACCCACGACAAGGAGATCGTCGGCGCGGTACAGGACATTGACGGAGTCGAAGTCGTGAATGTGTCGGACCGCACCTTCCTCATGCATCTGGGCGGCAAGATCGAGGTCACGTCAAAAATGCCGCTCAAGACACGATCCGATCTATCAATGGCTTACACGCCAGGCGTCGCGCGAATTTGTGAGGCCATTCACAAGGACCCTGAGAAACGGTTCAATCTGACGATCAAGAAGAATACGGTCGCCGTCGTGTCGGACGGCACCGCCGTGCTGGGCCTCGGCGACATTGGCCCGGCGGCGGCGATGCCGGTCATGGAGGGCAAATGTCAGCTTTTCAAGGAATTCGGCGGGGTCGATGCTTTTCCGATCTGCCTGAATACGAAAGACCCGCACGAGATAGTGCAGACGATCAAGAACATTGCGGTTCCGTTCGGCGGGATCAACCTTGAAGATATTTCGGCGCCGCGGTGTTTTGAGATCGAGGAGCGGCTGAAAGAAGAACTGAATATTCCCGTTTTTCACGACGACCAGCATGGTACGGCCGTCGTGGTGCTCGCCGCTCTGATCAATGCGCTGAAGATCGTGGATAAGCGGATGGAGGACATCAAGGTGGTCGTCAGCGGCATCGGGGCGGCCGGGGTCGCGTGCTCAAAGATCGTGATGGCCGCGGGTGTTCAGAACATCGTCGGCTGCGACACGACCGGCGCTCTCTACGCCGGGCGGAAAGAGAATATGAATTGGGTCAAGGATTGGTTTGCCCGAAACACAAACCCGAATGGCGAAAAAGGAACGGTCCACGATGTAATAAAAGGTGCCGACGTGTTCTTCGGCCTCTCAGCCCCGGGTCTGCTCACCCCCGCGGACCTCGACACGATGGCAAAGGACCCGATCGTTTTCGCAATGGCGAATCCGGTGCCCGAGATAATGCCTGAAGAGGCCGAGGGCCACGTTGCCGTAATGGCTACGGGCCGCAGCGATTATCCGAACCAGATCAATAACGTCCTTTGCTTCCCGGGCATTTTCCGCGGTGCCCTGAATTGCCGCGCCGCGCAGATAAATGGCCCAATGAAGCTCGCCGCGGCCAACGCCATCGCCGAAACTATCTTAGACGCAGAACTCCATCCCGACTACATTATCCCGTCCGTATTCGACCGCCGCGTCGCCGAGGCAGTCGCCGCCCGGGTGGAAGAAGCCGCCTACGCCTCTGGGGTCGCCCGCCGTGAACGAGTCGGCGACAGCGTAACCGAGGTCGATCTGGCAACTTCAACCACCGCCAAGTGACTCAGACGGTAAAGGTCGGCGCATGCGGCTTCGGCCGCTGACGGAAACGGAGGCATCTGAGGCCGGCTTCTTCAAACCGACCGCCACGGTGCACAGTGCTTTGAACGTAACGCTTGAGAGCGCGAGGGCCCTTGCGGCCCGGACAATCCTTTTTCAGTGCCCGGCAAAGTTTCAGCCGCTTCCGGAGAATATTCTTAACCTAAAACGCTTCTTTTCAAGCTTCGACCGGACGGCGATCAACTGCGTTTGGGAGCCACGGGGACCGCTCTGGACAGACGAGGTCGTGCTCGAGATCTGCGATGAGCTCGACCTATGGCACTGTGTCAATCCCTTTGAGCGACAAACGGTAACCCAAGGGAAATGTTATTACCGATTACACGGCCGACCGCGCTGGCGGTACACATTCGAGGATGCTGAGCTCTACGAGCTTTCAGAGCTCATCCCGACGGGACGCATCGCTTATGTGTTCTTCAATAACATCACTATGAAGCAGGATGCCGAGCGCTTTCAAAACGTCCTCAACGACCGGGAGCGATCAGACTAGACGACGAATTTGTAGCCCATTCCATGGACCGTCTGAATGTGTTGCGGGCGTCGTGGGTTCTCTTCGATCTTTTGACGAAGCCATGCGATATGAACGTCGACTGTTCGTGTTGTCGGTGTTGCATCGTAGCCCCACACGGCGTCGAGCAGTTCGTCGCGAGAGTGGACGGTCCCGCGATTTTCGATAAAGAACTGCAGCAGCCTGAACTCCATCGCTGACATCTCGATCGGCATTTCTTTGCGCGTGACTTCGGCGCGCTTGAAATCGACGCCGATATCGCCGAAACGAAATGCTCCGTTCGGTGTCGAGGGCTGCTGACTCGACGACCGCCGCAGTAGTGCCTCGACCCGCGCGAGCAGCTCGATCACCTCGAAGGGTTTTGTCAGGTAATCGTCGGCCCCGAGCTTCAAACCAAGCACTTTGTCGATTGTCTCGCCCTTGGCGGTGAGCATCAGAATTGGTGTCTGGATACCTTTTTGGCGGAGGTCACGGGCGACATCGTAGCCGTTTTTCTTCGGGAGCATCACGTCAAGGATGATCAGGTCAAATTCACCGGACATCGCGAGCTCAGCCCCGAGCTGTCCGTCCGGCGCACTCGTAACCTCAAAGCCCTCGCTTGTCAGCCTGTCGGTCAGCGTAACGATCAGGCCTTTTTCGTCTTCGACGAGAAGAATTCGCATAAAAGTGAAAGAGTAAAAACGTGAAAACGTGAAAAAGCTACATGTACTGCGAATAACTTTTTCACTCTTTCACATTTTCACTTTTTAACCCGGTATCTCGATCGTGAATTTACTTCCCTTACCCGGCTCACTCTCAACGCGTACAGTGCCGCCGTGGGCGTCGACGATCTGACGCACTAGCGATAACCCGAGACCATTGCCGTGGATCTGAGCATCCACAACTTCCTTCGAACGATAGAACGGCTCGAATATTCGTCGCTGTTCGCTCTTGGGGATGCCTATCCCGCCGTCTTCGACTGAGATCCTGATCGATCCGGCGCCGTTCTGAGCCGTTACACGCAGCCATCCGTTCCCGTTGCTGTACTTCACCGAATTCGCGATCAGATTCTGTATTGCCTGACTGAGCGCGGCGGCATCGGCATTGATCCGCGGCAGATCGGTCGCAACGTTGGTCTCCACGTCAAGTTTCTTCTCGTCGATCATCGGCCTGCATTCCTGCACCGCGGCATTGACGACATTCGCGATATCAGTTTCCGCGAACTTGAATCTTCGCTTCCCCGAGCGCGCCCCAGCGAACTCGAGTATCTGCTCGACCATAGACGATAACTTCCTTCCTTCGCCCCTGATCAGCGCGCCGTAGCGCTCGACCTGAGACTGTTCCTTCGCCACGCCGTCGGCAAGATTTTCGCCGGCTGAGTAGATCACGGCAAGCGGTGTGCGGAATTCGTGCGAGACGGACGAGACAAATTCGATCTGGCGCTGCGCGAACACCTTGGACCTTACCGCCGAAACGAATATCGCGCCCACGGCGGTCGCCAGCAGCAGGAGCAACCCAAAACCGGCGGCCAGATTCCCGCGGAGCGTAGAGGCGACGTATGCGTCGATCGATCCCGATACGTGCTGCACCTGAAGCGTCCATGGGCCCGTGTGGTCCGAACCCGGCGGCATGGTACGGGCAGGACCCGGTTCGGTCTTGATCTCAACCCTTACCGAGTTCCCAACATTCTTCGTGGTCGTCGTTTCCGTTCTGCTGTATGTGAGGCTTTCAACGTGAGAATTGCGAATGCTCGTCTTCGGGCGGTTTTCGGCGCCTATCGTTGACAGCAGGTCCTTATTGCCGAAGAAGATGAAGTTCTCGGGCGAGAGGTCAAATAGCGGCGCAGACGCATCCGGTTCGTCGCCGGAGATCGTTTGCAGCGCCGCATGTCCGTCGGTCCCGACGACGGCCGTTCGGAACTCGCCGTCCGCGAAGTATTTCGCGACGAGATCCGGCAGGAGACGCTCTTTCACAACCGCCGGATCGAGCCTGATCGCCAGATGACCATAGCGTTGCGGCGGGCCGGCCATTCGCCGCAGAGCCGTGTCCGTGCCGCGAACCACGATGTGGTCGACCTTTCGCGGCGCCTCGTGTATCGGAAGCACCATTGTCAACGATGCTTCATCTACGGGCGTAAAGCGCTGGTGTGAGATCAGCTTGCTGCGAAGGTCCGACAACTCGCCGGGCATTTCGGCCGGGGAGAAACTCCGATTCGCTCGGTCGAATTTTAAGGCAGGCGCGTTAAGATCGGCCGGCAGAAAATAGATCTCGGAAATGAGATCGGGATACGTGGCCCGTTCACGCCAATATTCGTACTGATCACTAAATCCGTTCCAATCACCAGTCTTAAATACCTCGGCATCGTTCTGGAAATTGAAGTAGGCACTCTGGATCTGGCTGTTGAAATCGGCGGCGAAACGATCGGCTTGTTCACGAACACGAACGCGCGCCTTTTCGCCGTCGGCCTCGCTGATCTGCGAGAGCCATCGGTACTGGAGGACGCCGAGCGCGACCAGTAGGACTGCGAGTCCCCCAATGAGAAAATATGTAGACCAGGAACGTGTCACCGTCCACCATTATGCAACCAACAACGATCGGCGAACAACGAACTTTTGGCTGATTTTACATTCTTAACAAATTCTTTGCGTCCTCTTAATCACAGCTGGGGTTCGCAACGCTTATCATCGACAATGTCTGAAGAACGAACTCACTGGAGGCAATTTCTATGAAACGATTTCTAACCGCAGTTATAGGGGCATCGGCTTTCTTCCTCGGTGTCGGCGCGCTCGTCGACCAGGCCGGAGCAAGATTCAAATCGGATGAAAAAGCGCTCGAACTGATCCGAAAGGCGCGCGCGGCTATCGGGGGCGATAGCGAAGCGGCCGGCATTCAGAGCATGATCATCAAAGGCCGGACGACCCAAACCTTTAAGGTAGACGGCTCGACAAAAACCGAACAAGGCGAGACCGAGATCGCATTGCAGTTGCCGGACAAGCTGATGAGGACCGTCAAGATGGGCGACGGAAACGCAGCCGGCGGTCATCAACTGATCGACAAACAGATCGACGTCGTTGTGGTCAGCCCAACCAAAGATGGCCACGTCGCGCTTGGCAAAGGCGAAGGCAAAGGAACAGGGATCGGAACGGAGCCTGGCACACGCGTGATCGTCCGGTCGGACGATGGAACCGTAAAAGAATTTAAGGGAGCAGAGGCTGACAAGGTGATCGTGCGCGACGGTAGCGGCGCGACGAGCACCTGGACGACCAAGGACGGGCAGACCGTTAACGTCGACGGCAAGCATGTCATCATGGAACGCGCAGGTTCAGCCGAGGCCCATCACACTGCGCTCAAGCACAACGAGTTGCTTCGGCTCACACTTGGGCTTCTTTTGACCGCCCCGCAGGGCATGGATGTCGATTATGCCTACGCAGGCGAGGCAGATCTGGATGGTATCGGCTGCAATGTGGTGGTCGCATCGTTTGGCGGCCAGGCGTTCAAGCTGTTCCTCGACCGCTCGTCTAACCTGCCCGTTGGAATGACCTTCACGGCCCCGGGAATGCCCAAGGTGGTGCATTTCGAGAAAGAACTCGCACCGGGCAAAGACGGAGGCGACCGAACCATGATAAGGAAGGTTGATGCCAGTAAGACGATGGCTGAATACAACGTACGCTTTTCGGATTATCGCGCTGTGAATGGTGTTCAGCTTCCATTCAAATGGACGCAAACAATCGGAGGGCAACCGGACGAGACGTTCGATGTGACGTCATATGAAGTGAATCCCCCGAATATCGGTGAAAAGTTCAAGGGCGATCACAACGTGATGATCAGAAAGAAGGCCGGCAATTAGTATCGGCAGTTTGAGAGTATTCTCTTGAAAGCGAGGCCGGACGGAGGCATGCCTTCGTCCGGTTTCGTCTATCAACGCGATGAAATTTCGGATGGCCCTGTCGCGTCACGTTCGGCTTCGGTGGGTGCAGATACGGCTGGATGAGAAGCCGAAGTGACATGCTTTCTCCTCGCGATCGCGGCGATGACCGATCGCCCGGCCTGGATCGCGGGTTTTATGTGGCGGTGATGAGTGAAGTGTCCCGCGACGAAAACGCCCGGAACGTTTGTCTCGAAGGTTCGGTGATCATAAACCGGAACTTCGCCGTGTTTTCCCTTCTCCGTGTCGACTCCGAGGCCTTTCAAAATACTGAGATCGGCGTCTGATCCGATCAGCACAAAAACGACATCGTTCGGCAGCGAAACGCGCTCGCCCCTCTCGTTTTCGAGTTCAACCGATTCTTTAAGTATCTCGATAACCTTACCTAAAAAGAACAACTTAAGACAATGTTCTTTAATTTCTTCCTCAAGCGGCTCTTTGACCCAATATATGATA
>CAZSOE010000097.1:0-7045 GCA_964608335.1 uncultured Chloracidobacterium sp. | reverse complement strand
GAGTTTTGGCTTATCGAGATCCCCGGCCTCTGGCAGCGATTCGAACAACTCCGACAGCAGCCAGAGCAGGAATGTCGAATAGAGTTTCGGAGCCTGAACAAGCTGGTCGGCGGCGAGCAGATTGAGCACGCCCTTGCCGCCCGATGTTTGCATAAAGTCGTCGAGCTTGACGGCAGGTTCACCAAAGAAATTGTCGCCGCCCTGCTCGTCGATCTGCAGCAGGCCACGCTGGATCGCCCCGACCGAGGCGGCCGAGACGTTGCCGTACTGAAGTGTCAGCTCGTCGGCGTGTTCGCCGACGTACATCATCAGCGACTGCAGGTCCTTGAGATCGAGCAGAAGCATTCCGTTGTCATCGGCCCACTTGAAAGCGATGGTCAGCACGCCTTCCTGAGTTTCGTTCAACTGAAGCAGGCGCGAGAGAAGCAGCGGGCCCATCTCCGAAACCGTCGCCCGCAGCGGATGTCCCTGCTTGCCAAAAACGTCCCACAGCGTCGCAGGGAACCCCTCGAATGTCGGCGTGATCTTAAGCAGCTCGTTACGAGCGTCGATCTTCGCGTTGCCGCCGCCCGGCTGGGTCACGCCCGAAAGGTCGCCCTTGATATCGGCCATAAAGACCGGCACGCCGCGCGCGGAAAAACCTTCGGCCAGACGCTGGAGCGTCACGGTCTTACCGGTGCCGGTAGCCCCGGTGATAACGCCGTGGCGATTGGACATCGCCGGAAGTAAATAGAATTCATCCGCGTCGTTTTTAGCGGTGAGAATTGGATCTGTCATATCAGAAAAGTTAAAAGTAAAAAGTCAAAAGGCAAAGTAAACGGCCCGCGGATCTTACTTTTGCCTTTGCGTTCACGCGGTGGCTTTCGCGTGGTCGCTTTCGGGTTTGTCGCAATTGAACATCCAGTTGATGCCGAATTTGTCGGTGAGCATTCCGAAGCGCTCTGCCCAGAATGTCGGCTGCATCGGCATTGTGACCGTCCCACCTTCAGCCATCTTGTTAAAGCTCGTCTCGGCGGCCGCGATGTCGCTCGTTCCGATGGACAACGTGATGTTGTTGCCGACAGTGACGGGATGATCCGGCGACATATTGTCGCAGGCCATCAGGTGCGTTTTGCCGATCTTCAGAGTGCAGTGCATTATTGCATCGTCCGGGGCCATTCCCTTCATCGGCGAATCCCCGACACGGCTGATGTAGAGGATCTCGGCGCCAAGGGCGTCTTTGTAAAAATTGATCGCTTGTTCGCAGTCACCCTTGAACGAGATATACGGATTTAGTCCAAACATGATCTAACTACTCCTCTTCTAACATTTTTCGTATTTCCAGTTTCTTTTTTTGCCCTCAGTGAGCCACTCGAGCGTGGTTGCCAAGCGCTTGTCGCGCGTCGCATCGGTCTTTGCCTCGGTGATCCACTCGACGTACTCTTTTTTGCAGCTATAGGGAAAGGCCTCGAACGTCTCGCGCGCGGCGCGGTTCTTCTTGAGCGCCGAGGTGAGGACGGCAGGCACGACGAGGTCCTTTTTTGGAGCCGGTGCCGGCCGCTTGACCTTGATGCCGTCATCGTTCAGTTTCGCGGCCTGCCTGATGAGCTTCTTCATCGTCGCGTCGCTTGGCAGGTCCTTGAGCGAGGTGATCCGGCCAAAGCTGCCCATCGCGGTTTTCGCGGGAAAGTTTCCTTCTTCCATCAGCGACTGCTTCCAGAATCCGAACGTGCAATGCTCCTTGAATGCCGCAAATCCGCACAGAATGCCCTTGTACTCAAAGCTCGGCATGCTCCATTTCAGTGTTTCGGTCACGTCGGGACACGCCTCGTGCACAAGCTTGCGAAGATGCTTAAGGATAGGTTTAGCGAAGTCCCTTGACTTGTCGATGTACGCATCGACCCGCGGATCTTTCTTCGGCATAGCGATAATATACTCCAAACGAGGCCGTGCGCCACAGCGTACCGGTCGATCGACGGAGGCTGTCAGCCCGTCGAGCCCTTACTTACGCGCGGTCTACTGACACGGTTCTCCCGTCGTATCACGAGCTTGAGGCCGGACCATTTTTCATCGACCGCGCAGACCTTGACATCTACGAGCCCGAGCGGAAAAGCCGCCTCGCGAATGGTGTCCTCGGTGATCTCGGTGGGCAGCTTTGCCGCCCGTTTGTACCACGAGACCCAAATAACGCCGTCCTGCCTGATCTCGCGGACGCATCTTGCCAATTCGGCAAAAAGCTCCTCACGGCTGTTTGTGAACAGGTGGATCAACTCAGAGCCCGCCGATCGGCGTGTCGTGACCGCGGCCCCGTCAGGCAGCGGATCGAGCAGGTCGCGATAGTTTGCCGGCGCGCCGATCGCGACGACGGTCGTGCCGGGCTTTATGCCCAGCTTTCCGGCGAGCGGAATGCCTGAATATCCAGCTGTTTTCATCCCGATCTCAAACTCTTCTGTCCCACGCCTGTCCCACAACCGAGTGGGACACGTAACTTACCATATTTATTGGACTTGCGGCGGTTTTTGCCGCTGTCCCGCCTCTTTTTGAAAAAAAATCCCTTTTTGGCCTAAACGCCATATTCGCAATAATTAGATCATAATTTGCACTAATTGTCAAGTGTTTTATGTATGCAACATCACCGAGGTGTCTTGATCGTTGTAAACGAGTGCAACTTTTGGACGTCCCAATGAGGTAAGTAGAAACAGTCGGTGTATAATCGCCGTATCCTATTCGGTAAGTAACAAGGGCAAAAACCAGAGGAGGCTTTATGAGGTTTCACCATGTGGCGCGCAAGTGTGTGCTTGCGCTCGTTTTCTTATCGCTCCTGGCTTCGGGCACGGCTGCCCAAGGAATACCCCGGGGCATCACAAAGGTCAGGACGATCGAGGGAATAACCGAGTATCGGATGGCCAACGGCCTTCAGATATTGCTCTTCCCTGACGCGACAAAGCAGAACATTACGGTAAATATCGTCTATCGAGTCGGATCGAGGCACGAAAGCTATGGCGAGACCGGGATGGCCCACCTGTTGGAGCACCTTGTTTTCAAAGGAACGCCAAATCACCCGAACATTCCCGCCGAATTGACCGCTCACGGCGCAAGCCCGAACGGCACGACCTGGTACGACCGCACGAATTATTTTGAGACGTTCGCCGCCACACCCGAGAATCTCGACTGGGCACTCGACCTCGAGGCGGACCGGATGATCAACTCGTTCATTTCGAAGAAAGATCTTGAAAGCGAGTTCTCGGTTGTCCGCAACGAGATGGAATCGGGCGAGAACAGTCCGGTCCGCGTTCTTTTTGACAAGATGACCGCGACCGCTTACCAGTGGCATAACTACGGCAAAACGACGATCGGTGCGCGGTCGGACGTCGAGAACGTCAAGATCGAGAACCTTCAGGCCTTTTATCGCAAATATTACCAGCCGGACAATGCGACGTTGATCGTGGCCGGTAAGTTCGACGAGGCGAAGACACTCGAACTTATCGACAGGAAATTTGGCGAGATCCCGCGGCCGACGCGAGTGATCGATCCGCTGTGGACGACCGAGCCCGTGCAGGACGGCGAGCGGCAGGTTACGATCCGACGTGTGGGCGACGCCCAGTACGTGATGGCCGGATACCACGTCCCGCCGGCGTCGCACCCCGATTTCCCGGCCATGCTCGTGATGATGCAGGTGTTGGCGGACACGCCTTCGGGACGGCTTTACAAATCGCTCGTCGAATCAAAAAAGGCGACCGGCATCTTCTACACGACGTTTCAGAACAAAGAGCCGAGCTATTCGATCTTTGCGGCCGAATTGTCAAAGACCGCATCAACCGACTCGGTGCGCGACGCAATGCTCGAAACCGTAGAGAGTTTCGCGGCCTCAGCACCGGCAAAGGAGGAAGTGGAACGTTTCAAGGCCGCTGCATTGAAGAACCTGGAACTCGCGTTCAACGAGCCCAATAACATTGCTCTCATGCTGACTGATTGGGTCGCTCGCGGCGACTGGAGATTAGTTTTTCTCTATCGTGACCGGTTGAAGAAGGTAACACCGGAGGACGTGCAGAGGGTCGCCAAAACATACCTGCTGCAGTCGAACCGCACGCTTGGTTATTTTATCCCGACCGAGAAACCGGTCCGCGCCGAGATCCCGAAGGTAAGCGATCAGGAAATTCTCGCCATGGCCGATACTGTAAAGGGCGGCGATGCGGTCGCGGCGGGCGAGGCATTCGATCCGACCCCGGCCAACATCGAGTCGCGGACCAAACGCGGCCAGATCGGCGGTCTGAAGACAGCGTTCATGGGTAAGGAGAACCGCGGCGACGCTGTGGCGCTGCGACTGAACCTGCGGTTTGGAGACGAGAAGAGCCTGATGAACCGCTCGCTGGCCGGCAGTTTTGCGGGCCAGATGCTGATGCGCGGCACGATGAAGCGCACGCGGCAGCAGATACGCGACGATTTTGACAAGATCAAGACCCAGGCCGGCGTTTTCGGCAGCGCGACCAATGCGAGCGCGAGCATCACGACCACGCGTCAGAACCTTGCGGCCGCGATGCGCCTGGTCTCAGAGATCCTCAAGGAACCGTCGTTCCCGCAGGCGGAGTTCGATCAGCTCAAACAGGAAACGCTGACCGCGCTCGAAAACGAGAGGACCGAACCGACGAGCGTCGTCATACGAGCTATGAGTAAGACGTTCAACAGGTATCCAAAGGGTCATCTCTTGTACTCGAGCTCCCTTGATGAGGAGATCGCCGATGTCAAGGCACTGACGCTCGACGACGTCAAGAAATTCCACAAGGATTTTTATGGCGCATCGGTTGGCGAGCTGTCGGTGGTCGGCGATTTTGACGAGGCGGAGATAAGCAAGACCGCGACGGAATTGTTCGCCGGCTGGAAATCGCCCGCGGGGTATACGCGCGTGCCGTCGCAGTATTTCGATGTGGCCGCGGTGAACCAGAAGTTCGAAACGCCCGACAAGGCGAACGCGTTCTTCTTCGCCCGGCTGAACATAAAGATGCGCAACGACGACCCCGACTTTGCGGCGTTCAGTTTGGGCAACTTCATGCTCGGCGGCGGTTTTCTTAATTCGCGGCTTGCGACGCGGATCCGTCAGAAGGAAGGCATAAGCTACGGAGTCGGCTCGGGCTTCGGTGCGAGCGCGCTCGACCAGACCGGCACGTTCCAGGCCAACGCGATCTATGCGCCCGAGAATCTCGATCGGCTGGAGGCGGCCTTTAAGGAAGAGATCAAGAAGGTCATCACGGACGGGTTTACGGCCGACGAGGTCGATCAGGCCAAGAAGGGCTGGCTGCTCAATAACCAGCGCAATCGCGGCTCCGACGGCAACATTGCCGGCACGCTGATGAGCTACCTCTTCCTCGGCCGGACACTCGCATGGGACGACGATCTGGACAAGAAGGTGGCAGCCTTGACCGCCGCGGACATCAATGCAGCGATGAAGAAACACCTGACGCCGGACAAGATCTCGATCTTCAAGGCAGGTGATTTTGCGAACGCAAAGGCAAAGGCAGCGACGCAGAGCAACCAGTAATTGCTGCTGTACGCACTATCATGAGTCGGGCCTCGGCCCGGCTCTTTTTTTTGGTATCAGCGTAACGTGACCAGGACCTTTCTCTCGCGCGGGCCGTCGAATTCGCAGAGGTAAATTCCCTGCCATCGACCGAGAAGCAGTTTTCCTTTCTCGTAGGGTACGGTCACGCTCGCGCCCATAAGCGAAGATTTGATGTGCGCGTCGGAGTTGTGCTCGAAGTGGCGGAAATTAGGTTCGTATTGCGGGATCAAACGCTCAAGGAACCCGAGCATATCGCTCTGTACATCGGGATCGGCATTCTCATTCACGGTCAGCCCGCAGGTCGTGTGCTGCGTGAATAAAACGCAGATGCCGTCGCCCTCGCCGATCTCGCGCTCGACATCGCGTGTGATATCGATCATCTCTTCGCGTTTTGATGAGCGGACGGTTATGGTCTTCATCGCTTGTGGACCGCCTCTGACTTTCAGTTAGTATAACAAAGAGACCTTTTAGGCGAACGAAGGCGAAATATGCTGAAGATCCTGCGGACCACATTGCCGGTTGCGGCTATATGTTTATTGTTTGGAACAACTTACGGCCAGAATCGATACGAGGGCTATTCGTTCCTCAACCTCGAGGCTGATGCCACGATGGGCTGTCCCATTAGTTACCTTTCGGCGATCGACAACCGAAATTCGATCCAGGTGTTTGTCGCTGGAACACAGCAGCGAACCGCGGCTTCCGGGCTGACCGCGTGCGGCGGGAGCACGATCCGTGACGGCCGGGTGCTGCCAAACCCCGAAGGCCAGTGGTGCTTTCAGGGAAAGGAAGAGATGTACGACATTCGGCTGACAACCGGCGTGACGTACCTGTGGTACCCGATCAACAAGCAAGCCGGTTTTTACAACGTCAAAGATTTTCGCCCGGTAACGCGATCGAGCGGATCAACGCCGCAATATGTTTTCAGCGAGCCGGCCGACTATACCAAGACCATAAGGAACGCCATCGCGTTCATCGCATCGCGGCAAGGCGGAACTTTGCGCTTTCCCGATGGCGACTACATCGTCGGCACTCTGGACGGCGAACGACGCGATCCGAGTTATCAGGCGATCACGCTGCCATCGGGGATAATCGTCGAAGGCGCGAGCTGGAACTTTTCCGTGCCGACGACAAACCTGCCGATACGCACCAGCGCGACGAGGATACGCCTACGCAACGACAACCAAACGATCTTTCGCATTGCCGGCTGCACCAATCACGTAACGGTGCGTAACATCGAGCTGCTCGGTAACTCAGGGCTCTATCGTGAATCACCGCGCTCGGCCACGAACACTTACGGGATCGAGGGAATGGGCAAATGGGAGATCGACGCCCGCACGGGCGCCGAACGTGTCAATCAAAGCCTCGGACTCAAGATCGAGAACGTTACGTTCCAGAATTTTGACAAGGGTCTGTATGTGCACAACTCCAACGACGATCGCTGCAACGCACGCGAACAGCGATGCTATATGTGGCAGGTCGATTTTGTCGTGGTCGACCACGCGATGTTCA
>CAZSOE010000096.1:0-7051 GCA_964608335.1 uncultured Chloracidobacterium sp. | reverse complement strand
GTGGCTGTGTTCATGGTTTATCAGCGAGTAGACGTTTATATGCGAGATCGTGTCTTCTACGGGCTTGTTTGTAGATCACGTGACATTTCGGATGAAATTCGAGCTTGGCTGTCGAGACCGGAAAACTGTCGATTGACTCTATTTTGCCAAGACTTTCCAGTGCAAGCAAAACGGCGCCGCGCATCGCCGATTCGCCCGTCTCTCTGACCCTCAGATCCCATCCCAGTACATCGGCGATGATCTGCGTCCAGACGGGTGATTCGCGAAGTGCGCCGCCCGAGGCAACGATCGTTTCGATCGGCGCGACCCCGCTCAACCGGTCAAAGATCTCGGCGAGCCGATAAGCGACCGACTCCAGCCCGGCCTGCATGATATCGACCGCGTCGTGCGATGCGGTCAGGCCCAAAACAGCTCCGCGGGCGCCATCGTGATAGCCGGTACTGCGTTCGCCGTGGAGGAAGGGCAGAAAAGTCAGCCCGTGCGCGTCGGCCCCGCGTCGGCCCATCTCGTCGGCCCGGTTGCGGGGAAGATCTAGCGTCGCGGTAAGCCACTGGTACAGGTTCCCGCCGTCCGAGAGCGCCCCGCCGAGGACAACGCAGTTGCTGTCGAGCCGATAGCAGAAAAGGCCGTTCGGGATCCGCACGGGGGGCTTCCCGCGGTAAACGATACGCAAAGCTGCCGAGGTGCCGATCATCAGCGCCGCTCGATCCCTTGTCATGCAGCCCGCACCGACCGAATCGGCCGCTCCGTCCCCGGTGGCAGGGAAAAAAACCGCCTTTCGCAGGGCCGGCCAGCGTCGCGCGAATGACCGCATAAGCTTGAATGTCTCGCCGTCGTTCGCGACTCTCGGAAGGGCCGATCGCCTGACGCGAAGGTGGCGGCAAAGCTCGGCGTCCCATTTGCATTCGCGAATGTTGAACACGCCCGTGCCCGATGCCATCGAGATGCTCGTCGTCGCTTCGCCCGCCAACTTGAGACAAACATAGTCGGCGAACGACAGCCATCGGACGGTTTTCGCCCAAATGCGAGGGAGCTCGCGCCTGATCCAAAGCAGCTTCGCCGGCCAATAGCTTGAATGGAAATGCGAGCCGGTTCTGGCGTGCACCGCTCGCTCGTCAAGTCTCTCTCGAAGCACAGCAGTGTACCGGCCGCTTCGCCCGTCGGCCCAGCCGAAGACAGGTGTGGTCGGCCGTCCGCGGTCGTCGACGCCCATCAGGCTGTGCCAGAACGAGCACGATGCGATGCACTCAATGTCGGTCTTACTTCGTCGCGCAGCTTTTCTAAGAACGCCGTCGACAGCGTCGACAACGTGTCCAAAAAGTGCGTCGGCGTTTATCTCAAAACCGCCGTCGCTCGTTGCGCTAAGCGCATATTCGCGCTTCGCCAGCGTCCGCCCGACAAGATTGGCCGTGTCGTCATACAGGGCGGCCCGAATACTCGACGTGCCGATATCGATAGCGAGGATCAATTGAGAATTCCTGAGAAGAAAGGCCGGGCTGGGTGAGCCCCGGGCTGATCAGCTTCGATCTATCCAAACACCTTCTTTTTCCACCACCTCAAGCCTACAAACAAGAAACGGTAGTCTTTGAAGAACTCGGGTGGCTTGCCCTCGAACCAGTGACCAATGAATTGCAGTATCCAGCCCACGACGAACAAGAGGAGTGCAATACGCCAAAGACCGCCGACAAAGAAAGACGGAATTACGAGCAGCACGGATACGGCGATCATAGGAATGCCGAACGTATGCATTATCCGGTTCACCGGATGTTGATGGCTCTCGGAATATTCGTCGATCCACTCGTCCCAGGTTCGTCCGCCCATCATATAGATAGTAGTCTCCTGTAAGGTTGTGTCGAATATCTTACATCAATTCCGCCGGCGGCGCAGAATACGCACCTTCAGCCCGTCATCGAGATCCCTGGTTTCAGATAGTTGAAAGTCATCCAGAAAATCGGGCGGCATGACCGTATCCGCGCCTTGAATGGTCAACGGAATGTCGGTGACGATCCATGTATCGAGGTGTTCGGCAAACGCTTGATAGGTCTTGGCACCGCCGATGATAAAGACGTGCTTATCGGCCGCTCGGGCAAGTTCGACTACCTCAAGTGCGGTTACCAGTCGCTTTACACCCGCCGGCAGATCGAGGCGGTCCGACCGGCTGAGGACGATGTTTTCACGGTCGGGCAGCGGCTTGCCGATCGAGCGCCACGTATTCGCTCCCATAACGACGATGTGTCCGGTCGTCATCTTCTTAAAAAACCTGAGGTCGGCGGGATAGTGCCAAGGGAGCTTGCCGCCCTTGCCGATGGCAAAGTTCTTTGCGATAGCGACGATGCCGGTGAGTGCCATACGTCAGCGGATATTCGTGCCCTGATAAACTGCGACCTCAGACCCTTTGGCGTACAAGATCGAGTATGGGCGCTGGTTTGTGAGAAACGCAAACTTATCGCCATATGTCGCGCCGAAATCGACCTCGATCGCCCGGTTGGTCACGCCGTATAGTTCCCACGGCGGATGCTCAACGAGGTACTCATCCGTCCGCCGCTCGGACCGCCGCGTGTAACCCCAATAATGCTCAACGATGAAATGCTCGAGCGAGTGCGGGCCCGGGACGCCGTTGCTCGCGCCGATCGTGGCAGCGAGACGGTTCTTTACACCGCGTTTCGACCAGGTGTATTCGACCAGACTTTCGTTCCGCGAGTGACTCATCTTCCACGTTTCATATGGCTCTCCGTAGGCGACACGGGCGACGAACGAAACCATCGCGCGCGGCACGATCTCACGGATAAATGTGACCGCCTGGCGCACCTCGCTCTCCAGCGTGCGGCGCACGTAGAAACGAAGATTCACCTCTTCGAAATTGATGTGAAACGGTATCGGCAGCCCGAGCACCCGCGTGTCCTCGAACATGAAACCGACCAGGCTCAAAAAGCAGC
Organism: uncultured Chloracidobacterium sp.; assembly: GCA_964608335.1. GTDB lineage: Bacteria > Acidobacteriota > Blastocatellia > Pyrinomonadales > Pyrinomonadaceae > OLB17. The sequence continues at coordinate 4,115 of CAZSOE010000096.1, read as the reverse complement.
GTCCCTCATAAAGATCGAGCGCCGTGCCTTCGGGAACGTGCTCCGCGAGAAGTGCCGCATCAACCTCGTAATTCGCCATGACGAGGTCCAGCCATTTAGCGGTAAGAAATTTTGTCGGCATCTTAAATGATCCGCCGCGTCTCGCCGACACGCTGGGTTATCTTCTCACGGTCGAGGTACTCGAGCAGGGGAATGGCGTACTTTCGCGATACGCCGGCGAGCTGTTTGAAAGCCGCAACATCGATCGTCCCGTTCCCGCTCTTGGCGGCGCGCGCACGAAGTTTCGCGACCAGTTCGTCGATCGCGGCTCGAGAGAAGTAGAACTCTTCAGTAACCTTCACGATCTCACCCGCCTCGAGCAGCGTCGTGAGCAGACGCCTTGTTCTTTCGCGATCGAGACCGCCCTCACGCCCCGCATCGGAGATCGCCTCGTCGATCTTCGGGACCTCAAGGCGCGCATCGGCGAAGATCCGCCGCAGCTTGTCGACAACTCGCGTTTCGCCCGGCCCAAGTTGTGAAGTATGGGATGCAAGCCGTACGGTCTCACGGTCGCGAAGGATATTGCCGTCCGCTTCAATCGCGCTCAGCACCGACTCGAACACCTCGGTCGCCAGATGCGGAGCAGCACGGGCCTGGATCTCGGCGCGCGAGAACCCGCGCGCGAGCGGGTCGCGCGCGTGAAGCTCAGCGATCGCCTCGGCTCCTCGTTGCTCTAATCGATCAAAATGTTCCATCGCTAAGTAGCGTCCGCCGGCTGGTATGACGGCCGACTCGGCGACGTTCTCAGCGAGCGCGCGCTCTAGTTCCGCGGCCCGAAGCGCGGTGCGGGCTGCGAGGTCCGAGCGCGTCAACCCCGTTTCTCCGGCAGACGCCAGCAGAAGCCGAACCTTTGCGGCTACATCGTCACCGGCCCGGACAAATTCGCGAAGCTGTTCGACGACGGTTCCGCGCTCCTTCGCGCGGTGCTTTGCCGGGAGCGAGTCGACCACAACGCCGCCGGCGATCGTGTGTTGAGGCGAGTAGCTCCGCACGATGATGCGCTCGCCCGCGATCGACGCGACGGGAGCTTCGAGTCTCAATTGTGCAAAGCCGCTGTCGCCCGGCGCGATCTCTCCTGCCGTTTCAAGGACGATAAGACGGGCGATGACCTCTGCAGTACCGATGTGCAGCCGCACGCGCTGGCGGGTCCTGAGCGGCCGCGGGGCTCCGGCGACAGCTTCGAGGCGGACGTCTAATAGTTGTGTTGGCTTCAGAACGCCGGCTTCCGCGATCGTCATTCCCCGGGCTATCTCGTGATGATCGATCCCTGCGAGGTTTACCGCGACGCGCCGGCCCGGCTGGGCCGTCTGAACCGCCCGTCCGTGGCTCTGAAGACCACGGACGCGCACAATACGGCCTGCTGGCAGCAGTTCGAGGTCGGATCCGTCCTTAAACTCTCCCGATAGCAGCGTGCCCGTCACGACCGTGCCGAACCCCTTCATCGAAAAGCTGCGGTCGATCGGCAGGTGGGCAATTCGTCCATCGGAAGGCCTAACAAAGCTGTGAGCGGTGTCGGCGAGTGCGCGCTTTAGGTCGTCCACTCCCTCTCCCGTTCGTGCGCTTACTTGGACCACCGGAGCATTTTCCAGGAAAGAGCCCGCAACTAGGTCTGCGGCATCGATGCGGGCGAGTTCGCGGGTATCCGCGTCGGCCATATCGATTTTTGTGAGGACGACGATCCCGCCCTTAACGCCGAGCAGCCGGCAGATGTCGAAATGCTCGCGTGTCTGCGGCATTACGCCTTCGTCGGCCGCGATGACGAGCATCACAAGGTCAATGCCGCTGGCACCCGCGACCATGTTCCTGACGAATCGCTCATGTCCCGGAACGTCAACATAACCGAAATGCACGTCGTCGATCGTCATTTCGGCAAAGCCCAGATCGACCGTGATGCCTCGCTGCTTCTCTTCGGGCAGGCGATCGGTGTCGGTGCCGGTTAGCGCTTTGATGAGGGCAGTTTTGCCGTGGTCTATATGCCCGGCGGTGCCGACGACGATATCCATAGATCACGCGAGATAAATGAATAGTGTCGGCACGCCGATCACGAGGGCGAACTTGACGACGGTTATCGCCAGCGAATAGACCCAGGCGACCTTGCCCCATCGCATTTTGAGGAATGTAAGGAAACCGCGCTTGGCGAGCAGAAGGATTGCGGGCGGAAGCAGAAGGGCGATCACAAGTACGAGCCACATCATCGGTTCGGCCCCGGGTTCTGCACCAGTGCCGGCGGGACCGAAAACGAGCATCAGCATTGCGAGGCCGACCGTGAAAAACACAACGGCGTTAAGAACTATGCTGAGAATATCGGTTAGCAATACGTAGAGGATCGCGCGTCCGGCGCGAGCCCAACCCGAACGCACCAGCCAAAACACTTCGCCGACCGCCGTGGCTAGAAGCAGCGCTGCGACCAGGATGAATACGATCCATTCCTTGTTCGCGAGAGACATCAGTCTGCCTCCGTCGCTTCCGCGTGCTCGCCGTTCGTTTCGAACATTTCAAGCTTTCGATAGAGGGTTTTTCGCCCGATGTTCAGAAGCCGCGCCGCGCGCGATTTATCGCCCGACGTGTATTCCAGGGTAGCTTCGATCACACGTCGTTCGACCTCGTCCATCGCGGCCGGCAGTTGAAGTTCGATGCCGACGTTGCGACCGGCAGCCGCGGCCACGGCGCGTTCCTCGCGGGCATGAGCGTCGGGGAGATGTGCGCCCGGTGCGATCGCTTCGGGTAGGTCCTCGACCTCTATTTGGCGCCCAGAGGCGATGATCACGGCCCGTTCTATCGCATTCTCGAGCTCGCGAACGTTACCCGGCCAGTCGTAGTTCACCAGCGCACGCATCGCCTCTTTCGAGATGCCCGAGACGAATCGCCCGCTCTTTTCCTTGTACCGTTCGAGGAAGTGGATCACAAGCAGATGAATGTCTTCGGCACGGGTCCGTAGCGGGGGCAAAGATACTGGGAACACCGACAAGCGATAGTAAAGGTCCTTGCGAAACGTGCCCGCTTCGATCGCCCTCTCGAGATCTGTGTTCGTTGCCGCAACCACGCGAACGTCGGTTTTGATGACCTGCTTGCCCCCGACGCGCGTGAACTCACCGTCCTGCAGCACACGCAGAAGCTTCACCTGCGCCTGCGGGGCCATCTCGCCAATCTCATCAAGGAAAAGTGTTCCACCATCGGCCTCTTCGAACCGCCCCTGCCGGCGTTCGCGAGCGTCCGTGAACGCCCCTTTCTCGTGACCAAAAAGCTCGCTTTCCAATAGCCCTTCAGGAATTGCGCCGCAGTTTATCTTGATGAAGGGCCGCTCTTTCCGGCTGGAGTTGTAGTGAATTAGATTTGCGATCAGCTCTTTTCCGGTTCCCGATTCGCCAGTGACGAGCACCGTCGTACCGGTCTCCGCGACGTTGAGTGCAAGCTCAATGGCGCGGCGGATGGCCGGCGCCTGGCCAATGATCTCGCTGTGGCGCAGGTGAAGCTCGCTCCTGAGCCGCATTACTTCGGTCGAGAGCTGGTCGCGCTCCAGGGCGGTGCCCAGTTGGTCGGCGATGCCCTCGACGAGTGCGATGTCGTGATCTTCGAACCGGCTTTGCTTGCTCCATACGAAGCCGAGCAGACCGAAAGCTCGTCCGGCGACCCGCACGGGCGTTACCAGCGCGGCCTTTCCGCGAAGCTGCGTATTAAAGAACAAGCGCAGAGCGAACGGCAATTCGTTGTCCGACAACTTAAAGGTCTTGCCGTCGCGCATCAGATCGGCGAGCGTCGGGAAAGTGGCGAGGTCGAGGGCCTTATTGTGCTGCTCGATCAGCTTCAACATCTTGCCGAGCTTGATGCCTTCGGCCGATTTAAAACTTGCGAGCGAGATGCGGCTGCCGCTTTTGTCGAGCACGCCGAGAGCGCCGTAGTCGGCGCCGACAAGATTGATCGCGCGTTCCAAAACTCCATCAGTGACTTCTTTGATGTCCGAGTGAGAGTTGAGCATGTTCGCGATCTCGAGTAGGGCATTGGTGCGTCGCGATTCCTGCTCCTGCGCTACGTAAAGGCTTGTGTATTGATAACCGATCGCAAGCTGGCGCGCGATC
>CAZSOE010000095.1:0-7061 GCA_964608335.1 uncultured Chloracidobacterium sp. | reverse complement strand
CTTTATCACGCCGCGCATCACGCGTCCCGACTATGCCAAGTCACCGGCACCGAGCGCGACCACGATCGTCCAGCCGGTGCCGATGGGCAATCCGCCCTCGAACTCGACCCCGGCTACCGACAACCCGGCCGGCTCCACACCGACACCCGGAATGATCAAACCCGAACCCGTCCCGTCCGGTACCCCGAAACAGGGCGGCAACTAACCCATCCCAGGGCTTTCCTCCGTTCACGAGGCTGTCTGGCAACAGGCAGCCTCTTTTTGTTTGGATATTCCGGCTTCGGGAACGCGGACGCTCCGTCCGCCCCGGGGACGCGGACGCCTTCGTCCGCCCGCAGCCCACAGTTCGCCACAAGCGGACGACGGCGTCCGCGACCCCTTTGTTGACGCGATCTAAAAGCCGACTATGATCTACGCTGAATGAGGTGACACCAATGACGCAAAAATCAAGATTACCGGCCGCACGTCAGGCAGACATCAGGGCAATCGTGGCGCTTGTGGCGATAATCGTTGGCTCCGCTCTTCTGTTCGCGGGAACGGCCTCGGTGGCCGGTGACGAAACGAAAACCGATGTCGCTCCCGACCATCTTCTTCAGACCGGCGAGGTTTGGCTGGAGTCTGAATCAGGCTGGAAAGGTGTTTGGACGCAGATCGGCTCGAGTAGTGAATACGACGCGAAATTCACCCACTCTTCCGGTTCGACGGTCACGTCGAAACTGAACATGCGGGTTGATAGACAAAACGTCGCGATTCACCGCTGGAACCCGGGCACCTGGGGACTCTGCAGCTACGTTGGTACGTTCAACCAGAACCGGACCGCTGCTTCGGGGATGTACCAGTGTACGGACTCCGCCGGCAACTGGACCGCGCAGTACCCCTGGAACGCTACGATCTCATCCAGCACGGCTCCTCCGTCCGCCGGAGAGGCTTTCGTGGGCTGCTATAAGGATGGCGATCCGCGCGATCTCACGGGATTCCACGTTCAGGACTACAAGATCACGTTAGAAGCCTGCCGCGCGATGTGCGCGACAAAAGGCTTTACATTTGCCGGGACGCAGTACGGCAGTCACTGCTTCTGCGGTAACTCCTATGGCAAATACGGGGTGTCAAATGACTGCACGGAACCCTGCGCGGGCAATCGCGGCCAAATTTGCGGTGGCTGGTGGGCTAACTCGGTCTATCGCGTGCGGTAAGGCCGGGCGGAAAACTGCGATCTTCCCAGGACGACGCTGAACGGTGTTCGGGGCTGGTGCCTGCGGGAACGCGGACGCCTTCGTCCGCCCGTGGCCCACAGTTCGCCACGCGCGGACGACGGCGTCCGCGTTCCATCCGGGTGGAACATGGGACAAAGACAACCTTTTGTTATTCGAGCGCGATGTAGCCGGTCGGGACGGGGACGTCTTCGCTGATGCCGAAGAGGGCGCCGTAGGGGCTGCCGTCGGATGAGCGGAGGACGTACCAGACGCCGGTCGAGGGGCGAAACACGGCGATGTCGGTCTTGCCGTCGGCGTCGTAATCGCCGGGTGTCGGTGTATCGGTGCCGAAGCCCCAGAGCGTCGCAGTGTATGTGGTATCGCTCGAACGAGCGACCCACCAATAGCCTGTCGACGGGCGAAAGATCGCAAGGTCGGTGCGTCCGTCTCCGTCGTAATCGCCCGGAACGGGTTTGTCCTCGGAGACGCCGAAGGGGAACGAGAATGTGCCGCCTGAGCTTCGCTGGACGCGCCAGATGCCGTCCGACGGGCGGAAGGTGGCGAGGTCCGTCTTGCCGTCGGCGTCATAATCGCCCGGCACGGGCTTGTCGCCCGCATGGCCCCAGACACCGCCGGTCCAGCCTACCTGCGAGCCGAGAACATAGAAGGTGCTGTCCGACGGGCGGTATACGGCCACGTCGGTCTTACCGTCGCCATCGTAATCGGCGGGCACCGGGATGTCGCCCGGCACGCCGATGATCACTCCGCCAAAACCGCCGCTGCTTGGGGCGATGTACCAGGTGCTCGTCGAAGGCCGCCAAACGGATCTATCGGCCTTGCCGTCGCCGTCATAATCGCCGGGCGTGATGCGGTCGCCAAGCTGGCCAAAGTGAAAAGCTCCATTCGAGGCGTCGGCGATATTGAAGTGATACCAGACGCCGGTGGATGGCCGCCACACGGCGAGATCGCTCGTGAGGTCGCCGCCAAAATCGGCCGTGCCCGTGCCCGAGAGCGCCCCGGCGGACGTGGTGTAGATATAGTCGTTGGCCGTGGACATAAAGCCGTCGGCCCCGTTACCGGCCGCATGAAAGCTCACTTTGCCCACGCGGGTCGACGGTGCGGTCCAGGTGAAGGTCCATGAATTCTTATCAAAAACGCCGATCGTGAAAAGGCCGTTGGACGTATGCTCAACGTAGTCGCGATTGTTGCCGCCGACAAGGCCGGTAACGATCTGGGTCTTTGGCGGCATGTCGGGCTGGAGCGTGAATGTGCCCGCCCGACGGCCCAGGCTGTCGATCGCCGTTAGCTGAAAACCCCAATACGTCGCCGCCATATGGGTCGTCGTGACCGTGAGCTGGACCTGCTGGCCCGGGCGATAGTCGTGTGGGATGCCCGCGATCGCAACGCTTCCGCCGCCGCTGTTGACCGGAAAATCGCCGTGGCATGACGTGCAGTTCGACTCGCCCGGCGCCCCTGTAAACGAAGGCGACGGCCCGAGCGCCGACGCGCGCACGACGTCCCGCCCACCAACGAGCGCAACCGTTGATACCAAGGCACCGGCCGCAATTACGACCGCAAGCTTAACGACAGCGATTCTATTCAGATCGATCATTTTGACCCCTTGTTTGCGACGAGATACCAGCCTTGAATTTGATGCGGAGGGAGCTGTTAAAGTCTGCAAAACACCTTGAATTAAAGGATAAAACGCCCGCCTTTTCCAAGTCAACAGATTAGTTTCCGGGCGTCGCCTCGACCGAGACCACCGTCGTAAACACGTTCTCGCGCCGGGCACGCACCTTGAGACGCGGCGACACGCCGTTCCCGCGAACGCCACCGCCCTCTGACCGGAACGTCACCAGGTATGCCGACCGCATCTGGGCGACGATGTCCTCGTAGGCCTGCTGGATCTGGCTGATCTGCGTGATCGGATAATAAATGCCGCCGGAAATCCGGGCCAACCGCTCGCCTTCGCCCTGCGACTTGGCTGTTAGCGACATGTATTTGGTGCGGATCGGGTCCACGTCTGCGTTCGGGTTTTGGACGGCGAGGGCGATGAGACCCGAGGGAACGTATAGCGGGTAAACGAGCGCGCCGCTCTCCTGTATCGAACCGGCAAGCGAATCAAAGGCTAGAAACGAACGGTTATCGTCGCCGTCGGTCAGGATAACGATCGCGGTCCGCTCGCCGCGCAGCGGCCTCAGGGTGTCGGCAAGCGCGTAGGCCAGCGCGTCGTAATATGCGGTGCCGCCGCCGGCGTCGAACGAATCGAGGCTCTTTGACAGCGCCTCCTTGTCCGTCGTGAATTTCGACAGCACCACAACGTCATCGCTGAAGGTGACGATCGACAGGCGGTCATCCCGTTCCACCGTGTTTACAAAGCTGCGGGCCGCCTTGCGTATAAAGTTGACGTAATTTTCGACGCTGCCCGAAACATCCAGGAGCAGTACCAGATTGAACGGCGCGGTCGAACGGGTAACAGAAACTATCTCGTGCAGCTTGCCGTCCTCGCTCACCTCAAAGTCGTCGGCCCCAAGACCCGCGATCGATCTATTGCCGAGATCGGTCACGCGAACCAGCGCCGTTCGGAGTGGCGCGTCCGGTACATCCGGCCGCGTGGCGCCGGTCGTGAACTTTGGTTGCATCCTAAGCGGCGGCAACGTGCGTGCGTAATCGCCAAAATACTTTGGCGAAGCGCGACGGATCGCCTCCATCAGCAGCGAATCGCCGCTGCGAATGATCGCCTTTGCCGCGTTCGTCAGCGGCCGTTCGCGCAGGTCGGACATCACTTCGTTGGGCGGTACGTTCAGAAGGATGATCCCGCGTGCGGTTGCGAACTTGAGGCTGATATTTGTTGGTTGCTTGCTGTTCGCTGTTCCCTGTTCGTTGGTGGCTTGCTCGTTGACAGTTGCGTCGGCAGGTTTTTCTTTGACTTTCGCCTCTTTACCGTTGAACTGGCTCGGATCGTCCTGATGAAGGCCCTTTACTTCGAACCGGCCTCCGCTCTTTTCCCTGACCTCGGCGATATCAAAATCGGCGAGATATCGGGGGCGCGATTCGGTCCAGAATAGCTGGTACTTTAGGTCGTCCGTTGGCACATCGGCGGCGATCGTTCCGGTTTCGGTGCGAACCTCAACGGATGTGAAATTGCCCACGACCTCGACCGCGCCTGCGGCAGTCTCGATCTTTAGCTTTGTCCGTTCGGGAACCGTGAGGATCAGGTCGATGCGCTTTGTCGCATCCGAGGCCTTGACCGAAACGGTCGTCCGGCTGCCTCCGCCGCCGACGCGGACCTCGCTTTCACTGACGCCGGCGGGCGATGATGCGGTCAGGCTGCCGATCAGGGGCTCACTTCCCTGCGGTGCTTCCGACCTGACGGCGACGCGGCCCGATCGATTAACGACCTCGACCGCCGAGCCGACCGCCAGCTTTAGCTCACGCCTGAATTCCTGCGCTCGGGAAGCTGAGTGAAGAAATAGGGAGCAAACTGTGAGAAGGAGAATACTGCCCGCGAACCGCATTAGGGTTTACTGGGAATTCGTCCCGATTGGATCAACCGCTGCCGGACTCGTTCCTGCCACTTCTTTCTTGGACGCCCGTCGTCCTCAAAACGTTCGATAAGGTCGTTCATCGACTCGCCGCCGGCCAGCCGCGTCTTGAGGTAGAGCAACGCAACTATGATAGCAGAAAAGGAAAAGACGAATATCTGCATCGGCAGCCAGAAGATCTGGACAAGCGATTCGAGAGCCGTTTTTCTAACAGCCTTGCGCATGTCCATGGCTTCACCGGCACGGATGCCGGACCGGCCGACTGAAAAGCCCACCTGAGGCTGATCAGGAGCGTCGGCGTTGGCGGTCGATCCGGTATCGTTGGCTGATACCTCGGTTTCGACGCGCGGGGTCGGATCAAAGGCTTTGGCCGTTATGTTCACGACCGCCGAGATGCTGCCTGCGATGATAGCCGGGATCAGCAGCATGATAAACACGGCCGCGGCCGCCGTCATGAACGAACGGCGGACGAGGAGCTTTGACCGGCGAAGCGCCTCGCGGACCTTCACCTTCTCGAGCATTACGACCGGCGGCACGAGGATCAGCGAGACGTAAGCCGCAAGAAACCCAAGCGCTCCAAGCAGGATGGCGCCCGAGGCCCCGGCTACGAAGGCCGGTGCGAACGACCCCGCGATCGGATAAAATGCGAGCCCGATAAGGCCGGGTACCACGAAACCGACAACCCCGCCCGCGGCGGCGACCGCGAGCGGAACGATCGCCGTAAGAAGTCCGGCCCCCGCTATGCGCTTCCAGTTGCGCCGCGCCGCGGCAAGCGCCGGGCGCAGCCGAACCGGCCGCAGCGGGACTGCCAGGTACTGCGTAACTATCCACGCGATCGTGCCGACCAGCAGACTCGTCGAGAACGCGTTTGCGACCGAGAGAAGGAAACCAAAACCGCCTAGCAGCGCCGTCGCCGGCGCACCGGAGATCACTTCGGTAACCCGCAGGAAGGCGAGCCCAAGCAGGATGATGGTCAGCACGATCACGGGGAGCGATAAGAAACCCGTGAGCATGATGAACTTCGCGAGATGTTCGCTGTAGATGACCATTGCCCGGCGCAGGAGGCCGAATATGCCTTCGGACCGCGAACGGAGCTCACTTATGAATGCCTCGGCCGTTTGCGGCCTGTGATCCGGATCTTTGGCAAGGGCGGCATCGATCGCGCGTCGCAACTTTCGACGGACGCGCGGTGCGTCAAGCGGCGGGGGCGGCGTCGCCTTATGCGCCTCCATCACGTCCTTGTAATCGCCGTTGAAGGGCGTCGTTCCCGAGAGCATTTGGTAGGCGATCACCCCGAGGCTGTAAACATCCGAGCGCGGGTCGAGATGTTCACCGCGGCATTGTTCCGGCGACATGTAAAGCGGCGTGCCGAGGACCGCCCCGACACGCGTCAACTCGCCCGACGAGGCGGAATCGTACAACGAGCGGATCGTCGCACCGCCCGAGGTCGTCGGCTGCCTGTCCTGCTCGGGCGTTTGCATTACGCGCGTCCCGACCGTGTCCTGGTTGACCGGCCGCTCAGCGGAGTCGTAGATCACGGTCGCGCCTTCGCTCGATGGCGCGGCAGCCACGGTCGGAGCGGTCGCGATCGTGTTTGAGAGCGGGCCGCCGGCAACGGTTTCGCCGTCGAGCCCGCCGAACGTGTTGCCCGAGCCCGCCATCACGGTGTGCGTCGAGCGACGGTATTCCTCGGGCACCTCGCCGTTTTGCGGAGCTTCTACGTGGTCCTCGAGCTTGGCGATACCAAAATCAAGCACCTTAACGGTATAGCCGCCGCGCTGATTGGGTTCGAGCCAGATGTTGTCGGGTTTAAGGTCGCGATGAATAATGCCCTGATTGTGCGCCTCGTGAACTGCGGAACAAACCTGGTCGAGAATATCAAGTGTCCAACCGACGGGCAGGTTCTTTTCCTCGTCAAGGATCTCGCCGAGCGTGCAGCCGTCAAGGTACTCCATTACGAGATATGCGACCTGGCCGTCGCTTGTATCTGAAAAGCCAAAGTCTGTCACGTTGACGACGTTCGGGTGTCGAAGCCGTCCGGCGGCTCGGGCTTCGCGGCGAAAACGTTCGACAAATTCGGCGCGCTCCATGAATTGGGGCGCGATGATCTTGACGGCGACGGGACGTTCGGTACCAAGATGCGTCGCAAGGTAAACGGTACCCATGCCGCCGCGACCCAGCTCGCGCGTCATCTGGTATTTACCGTCTAAAACCTGGCCTACAAGACTCACTTCCGGTTCCCTCTCGCCTTCGTTGAAATCTAAACCCTTTCTCGCGGCGCTTGCAAGTAATTACGACCCGCGCGTGTATTTGTTTGGTTAAT
>CAZSOE010000094.1:0-7142 GCA_964608335.1 uncultured Chloracidobacterium sp. | reverse complement strand
CACATCCGCCCGGGAGGCTGACCTTTGCTTGTCCAAAACGCGCGAGCAGCGGCCCTAGCACGAGCACGCTCGCGCGCATTGTCTTGACCAGATGGTAAGGAGCTTCGAACAGCTCGACATGATCGGCTGTGACCTTATGCGTGCGAAGCTCGGGCGTAAGGACGGTCGCTCCGAGGTCTTCGAGCAACCTGCGCTGTGTGATCAGATCGCGCACGTAGGGCACGTTGTGCAGGGTGACCGTTTCAGGCGTCAACAGCGTGGCTGCCAGACACGGAAGTGCCGAATTCTTAGCGCCGCTGATGTCGATCTTGCCCTCTAGCGGCCGGCCGCCTCGGACCACGAACTTGTCCATAACGTTTCAGGATAGCTGATAGATAGTAAAAGAATTGGTTATAAAAGCCAACCCTAACGCACGGCAAAAAAAGGCTGCCCATTTCGCGGGCAGCCTCAGTGATGCATCATTTACTGGACCCGAGATCATTTCAAAGACACATCATCGACCCGGAACGTCGTTGACAGCGAAAAGTCCGTCGTAGTTCGGAATTGTACCCGCACCGTCTGGCCTCTGTACGCCGCCAGGCTTGCAGACCGCTGCGTATAGTTTCCGGCAGTTGTCTTATTCAGGTTGCTGTACGTCGCAAGCGTCGCTAGGAGTGTTCCCGACGTGTTCCGCACCTCTACGAACAGCTTGTCGTACTGCGTAGCCGTCGTGGTCTCGCTCGACGTTACGTTGAGCCAGAAGGTCAGGTTCCCCGCAGCGCTCGACGGAATGGAAACAGTCTGGTACGCCTGCCCGCTGACACTGTTATTAACCCCAAAGTAGATGTAACCGGTACCGCCGTGCGGGTAGTTGCCGTTCGCTATGTAGAAAAAGCCTGTGCCCGATCCGACCCATGGTGAGATGCTTCCCTCGAATCCACCGTTCGTAAGAAGTTCGACGCCGGGCGTCGGAGTTGGACTAGGTGTTGGGGTTGGAGTCGGCGTAGGACCGCCACCGCCCCCGAACAGCGAATACAACAGCAAGTTGGGCGATCCTGTACCGGCGCTCGTGACAACGCCGCTCGTTGCGTTATTGACGATCGCGTTCCGAACGGTCGACGGCGACTGATGACCATTCTGCGCGAGATAAAGTGCAACGACCCCGGCCACGTGAGGCGACGCCATCGACGTTCCGCTGATCGTATTCGTCGCGGTATTGCTGGTGTTCCACGCCGAGGTGATGCTCGATCCCGGTGCAAAGATGTCGAGACACGTGCCGTAGTTCGAGAATGACGACCGCGCATCGCTCGACGTCGTCGAGCCGACCGTGATCGCGGCCCCGGCGCGCGCGGGCGAATAGTTGCAAGCGTTGGCGTTATCGTTCCCGGCCGCCACTGCATACGTCACACCGCTATTTATCGAATTGTTGACCGCCGTGTCGAGCGCCGAGCTTGCGCCGCCGCCGAGGCTCATGTTGGCGACCGCTGGGAGTACCCGGTTAGCCGTGACCCAATCGATGCCGGCGATGACCCCGGAATTCGAACCGGAACCTGAGCAGTTCAGCACGCGAACGCGATGCAGTGTCACGCCCTTGGCGACGCCGTACGTCGTTCCGCCGACCGTTCCCGCGACGTGCGTACCGTGTCCGTTACAGTCGTTGCCGTTCTGCCCGTCGCCGATCGCATCGAAGGTCTGACCGGTCCGGCCCGTAAATTCGTTATGCGTAAACCGGATGCCGGTGTCGATGATGTATGCGTTCACGCCCGCGCCGGAAAAGTTGTAAGTGTAGCTGTTGCCGAGCGGCAGGCTGCGCTGGTCGATCCGGTCGAGCCCCCACGTAGCGGGCGACTGAGTCGCGTCGATCGACATCACGCCGTCTTCCTCGATAAACCGAACGCGATTGTCTTTTGAAAGCTTCTCAGCCTCTTCCGTCGACATCTCGACGGAGTAGCCGTTCATTGCGTGTTTAAAGACGCGGTCGACCTTGCCGCCGTAAACGATGCTGAGCTCCTCGGCGACCTGCTCGGCCATCGACGACTCGCCGCGGGCACCCGCGGCCCAATCTTCGAGGACAACGATGTATCGATCGGGGATCTTCTTGGTTGAACGGGTCTGCCGCATCTTATCTTCCTGCCCGCTGATGCGCGTCGACACGACCCCGACGACGACAAGCCCGACCGCCGCGACGATCGCTGTCAGTAAAACCTTCCTCATTTTTTCCTCCTGCAAAATGGTGAGCGGCCCGCTCGATGACGGCGGACACACGACGAACCAGACCACGACCGCCGGACCTTAATGTCCGGTGCCGGAGAGCCAATTTAGATGCAAAGAAAAACAGGGAGCCAAGTTCGGCTTGTCCAAGGATTTTATTCCCACTCGCGTTTGGTGTCAAACCGTTGTCCGGTGCGGCCGCACTTACTTGCATCTTTTCGGGTTCTGGTTCAGAATTCGCTAAAAACTCGCTCCAGGTACAACCTATGTCAAACTCGCTCTTTCGCAAGAAATCGATCGCGCAGATACAGGCCGATGCAGCGGCGAACATCGACCACGAGGGCATCGTTCCGGGCCAGCCGGCCGACGAATCGGTCACCGGTCTGAGGCGAAGTCTCAGTACCTTTGACCTAACGATGCTCGGCATCGCGGCGATCATCGGCGCCGGGATCTTTGCGATGGTCGGCAACGCGGCCAACCGCGGCGGCCCGGCGGTGGTGATCCTGTTCATTTTTGCGGCGATCGCATGCGGGTTTGCGGCGCTCTGCTATGCCGAATTCGCGTCGAAGATACCAATAGCGGGTTCGGCCTACACCTATGCCTATGCAAGTTTTGGCGAGCTGCTGGCCTGGATCATCGGCTGGGACCTTTTGGTCGAATACGCAATCGGCAACATCGCCGTGGCTATATCATGGAGCGATTATTTCACCAGCCTCCTTGCGACAAACGGCATCAACGTTCCGCTCCATTTCACAATGGATTTTCGTACCGCGTATCTCGGCTTTGACGCGGTGACGCAGGCGATGGCGGGCGGCGGCGCTACGGTCGAGGGCCTGCGGGCTGCGTGCGAAGCGAAGGATGCCGTCGTCACATGCGCGCAGCTTGACGGTTTTGAGGCTTACCTGAGCGCTCCGCAGATCGGTGTTCCGCTCATCGCCGACCTGCCGGCACTCGGCATTGTCTTTCTTATCACCTGTCTCGTTTATGTCGGCATTCGCGAATCGAAGATCGCGTCCAACATCATGGTGGCGTTAAAGCTCGCGATCATTCTGCTCGTCATCGTCCTCGGCGCATTTTTTGTCAAGACCGAGAATTGGTCGCCGTTCATGCCGAACGGTTTCGGCGGCGTGATGACTGGGGTGGCGGCGGTCTTTTTTGCGTACATCGGCTTTGATGCGTTGTCGACGACGGCCGAGGAATGCAAGGACCCGTACAAGACATTGCCGCGCGGGATGATATACAGCCTGCTGATCTGTACGGTGCTGTACGTGCTGCTGGCCCTTGTGCTGACCGGAATGGTCTCGTACACAAAGCTCGCGGTGGGCGATCCGTTGGCGTTCGTGTTTGGACCCGAGGGCGTCAACATCCCATGGGTTTCGGGCATTATCGCGGTCTCGGCGATCATAGCGATCGCGACTGTGCTGCTCGTTTTCCAACTCGGCCAGCCGCGTCTATGGATGGCGATGAGCCGCGACGGCCTGCTGCCAAAGATCTTCTCGTCGATCCACCCGAAGTTTCGCACGCCGTGGTTCTCGACTATTCTCACCGGATTTATGGTCGCCATCCCGGCGCTCTTTATGAACCTCTCGGAGGTCACCGACCTATCGGTCATCGGCACGCTCTTCGCATTCACCATCGTCTGCGCCGGTGTGCTGGTTAAGGACAAGGAGTTCGCAGGGCAAAAACGATTTGTTCCCTATATCAACTCCGCCTTTATCGCTCCGGTCCTGCTGCTGCTGATCGTCGGCGGACTTTATTACTTCAACGGCGAAGGCCTGCGAACATTCTTCACCGACTACACATCGACCGAAGAGGCCGCCTTTTATCACAAGGTGCCCTACTTCGTATTTATGTTGTTCTCGCTCGTCATGACCGCGCTATGCGTCGTCAAACGCCTCTCGCTCATCCCGGTCCTCGGCGTAATGTGCTGCACATACCTGATGACGGAACTCGGTATAACGAACTGGATCCGCTTCGGCATCTGGCTGGTTGTCGGGATAGTGATCTATTTCCTCTACAGCTATTCACACAGCAAGCTGAACAGGCGCGAGGCGGCATCAACGTAAGGGCAGAGAATGCACGAATAGATGATGGCACTCGCTCGAACAGGCGGTGCGAACTGAAATAGATCTGATCCCGACGCGCGTCGGGAACGCAGAGGTGTTCTCAGCAAGGTAATCGACAAGTACCTATAAACCGGATCCATTCGACAACGAAGGGCCGTGCCACGACGCGGCTTTTCTCTACCGACACTGGGACAGCGCGAGGCCGCAAGGACGCGTAAATCATTGAAAAGACTGCATCTTAATCGCGCTTTCGCCTTTGGGTTGTCCCACCCTGTCCCACATCGGGAGTGGGACAGGCAACCTATTGTGGGCATTGAGGTTACGCCGCAATTCGGCTCCGTCCCGCTTGTTTTGAAAAAAAAGCAACACACGTGTGGCACAGCCGGGAAACAACTGGATTGTCAAAGATCGACCAGCAAACCAAGCATAGCACGAATTGCAGAGATTGGCAAGTGTTGTGTCTGTGCAACGCGGTGACCCGTGAATTCAGATTAATGAGTTCACGGCTCAGAGCGGTATTCCTGCGCCTGACTCGATGTAATTCATAGATGGATGACGGGGGCTGACGGAGGTTCTGGATCGCGGACGCCTCGTCCGCCAGTGTCGAATGGATCACACGCGGACGAAGGCGTCCGCGACCCCAGGGCGGACGGGGGCGTCCGCGTTCCCAGAGGCGTACGCGTGCCCACATTCGTTCGCGCTGCCAGATAAGCGGCGAGCAGTGAACAGTCAACTGTGGACTAGCGGACGTCGAGGTCGTATTCGCGGAGGCGGCGGTAGAGGGTTGAGGGTGAGATGCCGAGGAGCTCGGCGGTCTTGCCGCGGTGCCAGCCGGTCTTCTCGAGGGCGCCGATGATCTGCTGGCGTTCGACGTCGCGAAGATTGGTGGGCGATGCGTTTTGAAATGCGGGTGCGCCGGGGGCTTGCGATGCTCCGTAGGTGATCGTGACGGCGGGCCGTTCGCTGGGGTAAACGATCTCGGGCGGCAGGTCGCGTGGAGTGATCATGTCGCCGTCGGTCAGCAGTACGGCGCGTTCGAGCGCGTTGCGAAGCTGGCGAACGTTGCCCGACCAGTCCGAGCGGCGCAGGGCCTCGATAGCCTCGGGCGCTAATTCGGGCGCCTGGGCGCCGGCCAGCTTGTGCAACAGGTGACGTGCCAGCGGTTCGATGTCCTCGCGGCGTTCGCGAAGCGGCGCTATCGAGATCTCGAAGCTGTTGACCCGATACATCAGGTCGGCGCGAAACACGCCGTCTGCTATCGCCTGGTCCTTGTTGCGGTTGGTCGCCGCCACGAGCCGGACATCGACCTCGACCTTCTTGACGCCTCCGACCCGGAAAAAAGACCGCGTTTCGAGAGCACGCAGCAGCTTTGACTGAAGCTGCATCGGCATCTCCATTATCTCGTCCAGGAACAGCGTGCCGCCGTCGGCGATCTCAAAGAGACCTAATTTACGTGTCCGTGCGCCCGAGAACGCTCCTGCTTCGTGTCCGAACAGCTCGCTCTCGAGCAGCGTGTCCTGCAACGCCGCACAGTTGAGGTCGATAAAAGCTTTGTCTGCTCGTTTGCTTAATCGATGGATCGCCTGGGCGATCAGCTCTTTGCCAACGCCCGATTCGCCCGTGATCAAAACGGAAGTGTCGGACGGTGCGACACGCTGGACAAGCCTGAGCGCCTCTTTCATCTGCGGCGAGTCGGCGACTATGTCGGGGATCGATTGAGCAGTGCGCGCGATCTGTGCGCGCAGCCGCTGGTTGTCGACCTTTAGCTGCTGCTTTTCGGCCGCGGCCGTGACGAGCGCCGACAGTTCGCCGATGCGGTAGGGCTTGGTCAGATAATCGTAGGCGCCGAGCTTCATCGCTTCGATCGCGGTCTCGACGGTCGCCTGTCCGGTGAGCATTATCACCTCGGGCGGATTGGGCGAGCGCTCGCGAATGCGGCGAAGCAGACCCATGCCGTCAAGCCGCGGCATATTGATGTCGCAGAGCAGGACGTCAAAATCTTCGCCCTCGAGCATTTCCCAGGCCGATTCGCCGTCCTCGGCGCATTCGACATCATGCCCTTGGCGCGTCATTTCCTTTTGGACGACCAGGCGGAGGTTCTTTTCGTCGTCAACGACTAGTAGTTTAGGCATATTTTCAGTCGCGAGTCCCGAGTCGCGCGTCGCGAGTCGGAAAACGCTTAGTTGGAAGTACGAAGATGTCGCATTCAAATTTCTTAAAGGCAGCCATCGTTGTTTGACGCGCGACTCACGACTCGCGACTAACTATGGGGAGGAAGATCGAGAACGTCGTCCCTTTGCCGACGTTGGAGCGAACGCTGATGCGGCCGCCGTGTTCGGCGACGATCCCGTAACATACAGAGAGGCCGAGGCCGGTGCCTTTGCCGACCTCTTTGGTCGTGAAGAAGGGCTCGAAGACCTTGGACATGTCCTGTTGAGGTATTCCGGTGCCGGTGTCCGAGACCTCGATGCACAGCCGGCTGCCGGTTGGGAAAACACGGAAGGTGAGCGTGCCGCCGTCCGGCATAGCGTCGATCGCGTTGGTTGCGAGCGCGATCACCGCCTGCTGAAGCTGGCCGGCGTCCGCCGAAACCAAGGGGAGACAAGGCTCGATTCCAAGCTCATGTCTGATCGCATTGCCCCGTTTCTGGTGCGAGATCAGGTTTGCCGCCGAACGAACGATCTCGCCGACGTCCGACGGCATGCGCTCACCGACGCGCGTGCGGCTGAAATCGAGCAGGTCGGTCGTGATCGTTTTGCACCGGAAGGCCTCGCTCTTGATCAGACCCAGGTATTCCCCGAGGTCCTCAGCGGCGGCGGACGCGGCAAACGCGCCTTCCTCGACACGATGTTCGAGAGCTTCAGCGCACGCAGCGATCGTTGCGAG
>CAZSOE010000093.1:2584-7189 GCA_964608335.1 uncultured Chloracidobacterium sp. | reverse complement strand
GACAAGAACTATCCATGCGATAGGCCAGGATATATTCCGGCCTCCCGCTGCTCCAGCTGCAGCACCTCCTCGAGCTCGCTGCAATACAACGGGAACCAAACACCCAGATTGTTGCCGCTGACGCGGCATACGGTCTTTTTATTCAACGCTCCGTGGGTTGAAACCCACGGCTAAATTCTCCGACCGCGACGCGGTCACCCCGCCGCGGAGTCCTGCCCCTCCCTTTGTAGGCTCGGTTACAAACCGATCCCGACCTTCCTGCTAAAACCTATTTAACCAGGGAGAAATGATCATGAACAAAGTCGTACTCGAAAAGGAAGTCGTAGTGCCGGTCGAACGGGAAGGCGCGGCGAGCAGTGCCATATGGGCGATCGCACTTGTGCTCATAGTCGGCATCATCATCGGGGCACTCTATTACAGCGGCGCCCTGCGCCGCATAACAAACCCGCCCGCCCAAAGGATCAACGTCGAGGTCGAGGCTCCGCCCGCGCAGCAACCCGCGCAACAGCCTCCAGCCAATCGATGATCGTGCTCCTCTTAACAAACGAATAAACGTCCATTGGGGGCCACCCTCAACACTTTACCTTTCCAATCGTTCTTTTGCGCGTTCGACAAAGACCTTGATCATGTCGGCGATGCTGGCGGTCATCTCGCGGGAGATGAGCGATTCGCCGGCGAGCCAGGCCAGCGAATGCAGCTCGCTCGCCTTTTTGCGGCGGAGTTCGACGGCCTGTGAAAAGCGGACAACGGTCAGATCTTTCGCCTTTTCAAAGAATTCGGCCGAATATCGCAGAAAGTTCTCGGCCTCGGTCTTGAGCGGGCCCCATTCGATGCGATGCGGCGTGTTCTCGGCCAGTTCGAGCGCAAAATTCTGCAGCATCGCCCCGACAAACGGTATCTCCGCCGCCACCTTCCAATGCGCAATGCCCTTACCGTCAATGTGCACCTGCTCAACGCCGGGCATCAGTTCCGCGAAGTTGGTTATGTCCGCGAAAAAGTCCCGAGCCCGGTCGATGCCCGTCTTTAGCTCAATATCGTCGGAATAACCCGCCTTAACAGTGAACATATACGACTGGGGCGGCAAGCATCCGTGCTTGCCCGCCGCATCGCGGCGTAGAACAAGCCTGGAGACGACTGGAGCATCCCGAAACAACTTTCCCGATCAAGGACGGGCAAGCAGGGATGCGTGCCGCTCCAGTCTAAAATACCCCGCTGAAGGCGATCGCGTTGAAGAATTGCCGCGTCAAACCGCGCGTCATGCCGCGGAAGAACGGGTCTTCGGCGAAAAGTACGACGTGGCCGCCGCCGGAGCGTTCGTCTATGAGATACGACGTGCCGCGGAGCAGGCGCTCGGTGTTGCCTTCCCAGACAAAGCCCGAGACCGTCAGCGCTCGCCGCGTGCCCGTATCGAAAACGAGGGCGTTCGTGCCTTCTTTCGAGTAGCGGAAGAACGAGCCGCCGGTCAGCAAAACGGGCAACTCGTCGCGTTCGACGCCGTAGTTGATATAGGTCGTCCGGTCGACGGTCGCACGAAATATCGCACCCGGCAAGGCTTCGGGCACTTTGTTCGCGTCGGCCGAAGGCGAGAGAATGGCCGGCATCGGCTGTGGCACGCCCTCGGTCCGGTCGGTGATCTCGGGCGTCGGCGCCGGAGCGCCGGCCGGCGTCGGTGTCGGGCTCGGCTTGTCCTCGGGAATCTTGCCCTTCTGCTCGTCCTCGTCGCTGCCGACAAGACGGGACGACGTTAGATTGACGTCCTTGAGCGTCGCAAATACCGCTGCACCGCTGATCCCGACGATCGTTCCGCCCCGGCCCGCAAATTCTTTTAAGGCCGCGACGCCGGGCGCACCGAAAGAGCTCATATAGCGTCCGGCGCTTCCGTCGGGCAGTATCAAAACGTTGTAATCGCGAAGCGCACCGCCGCGGATTGCCGCGATCGTCATTGGCGTGAATTCGATGCCATGACGGTCAAACGTCCACCAGATCGAACCGTACGATTCCTGGACAACGCCTTCGTCGGCAGCGATCGCGATCTTCGGCTTGCGCAAGGATACGACGGCCTCGCCGCCCACGCTCGTGTCGCCCTCGTCCGAATAACCTGAATTCACAGGCGTCACGTTCACGCCCATTTCGCGGGCCAGTGTCGCAACTCGATCGTGGACCGAGTCGGCGTTTCGTGAAACACGAATGACGAATGTTCCAGCCTTCCAGTTACGGCCGCCGGCATTGAGCGGACGCGTCGCAACGGCGACCTTATAGTCGCCCTGCAACAGGCGCATCACGAACGCGGTGGTGGTATCTGTTTCATACGGAACGATGTATGAGATCGCGGCGCGGCCTGAAACATTGCCGCGACGGACGTTCTCGATGTAAGCGGCATCGGCCATGGAACCCGCGACATTCGTGGTATCTTCCGTCCACCACGCATCTACGCCGAACGTAAGCGGAAGCGACCAGGCCGTGATGTCATAAAAGCCATAATCTTCCTTCGGCTGGCCGCGTCCGCGCATTTGGTTGCGCCGAAATCGTGCCATGTTGTCGTCGACAAACGCCTTGTCCTGCGGCGTGTCCTGCTCGAGGATAGCCTTCGCAAGGATCCGCTGCGGCTGGTCGAGATCGATCACATACGAGCCCGCCGGAAACGTGCGCCGCGTCGCCGGGGCATCCTTGTCCATATAGCTGTGCGCCGTCGCCGACGTGAACGGCGCAGTCGCAACCTTGACCTCGATATTGCTAAGTCGAAGCACGTCAATGAGTTCCGCGGCCTTCACGCGATCGGATGTCGGGTCGATAACAACGCGTTTCGACCGCGAACGCGCGTGATCGGCCATGCCTTTGGCGCGGAAATCGTAAAAGTCGCGAAGCCGCTCGGTCTTGTTCTTCGCCGTCGCTTCGAGCGTGGTCATTGATGCCACGTAGTGTTTTGCGATCGACGAACGGAACGTCACTATCGTGCCGTCATCGCGCGTCCAGCGCAGGCCCTTCGGCCCGCCGCCATCCGTCTCGTACGTCATTCCCGTCGCCCCGTTGAGGCTCGGGTACATGTCCCAATATCCCGGATAGAACGCATCGAACACGTCGCGAACGTAGTAATCCCACTTGTTTGCATCAAACGCCGCCGCATTCGCCCGGCCATAAACGTCGAGCCATTTGTTGTACTGCGGCTGCGGCAAGTTCGGGTTGATCGGCAACGCGACCGGCGGGAAAAAGTACTGCGACGGCTGACCGTGATGATCGACTGCCACCTGCGGGTGCCATTCCATATACGCCCGCTGCATGTTGCGCGATTCCTTTTGCGAGAACGTCAGGGTGTCGCGGTTTAGATTGAACCGGTAATGCGAAACGCGGCCCCATATGGGCCATGGTTCGCGCTTTTCGATGGCGTTTCGGTCAGGCGAACCGATCGCGACCGAGTTGTACCATGTGGCAAATCGTTCGTGGCCGTCGGGGTTCTCACCGGTCAGCACGAGCACGACGGTGTTCCGCAGAATGTCGAGCGTCGTCGGCTCGTTCGACGCGGCAAGCTGATAGATCACCTGCATGAACGCCTCGAACGATGCAGATTCGTTGCCGTGGATCGTGTACGCCATCCATGCGATCGCAGGGTTGTTCTGCGCGATCGAGTTCGCTTCGGATTGAGATGTCCGGCGGGGGTCGGTCAGACGCGCGTTCTGCGCCTTGATCGCGTCGAGCCGGGCAAGATTCTCGGGCGACGAGATCGCCACAAGGTGCATCATCCGATGCTCGTTCGTCGTGCCGATATCAAACACCCTAACACGATCGGGCGCGGCTTTTGCGATGGCATCGATCACCTGCTCCATCTGGGCATACGTCGTGTGATGGTCCCCGACATCGAAGCGCAAGATGCTCTGCGGGCGTGGGACATTCTCTCGATAAGGCCCTCTCTGGTAGAAATCGAATTTCGATTCGGCCTGCGCGTGAGCAAACTGCGTCGAGACGATGCAAACGAACACCGCCAGTATCAATGCCTTCATCTTCATATTTTCGATCGCTGAGGAGCCGTGAAACCGTAGCTTTTTTTGTTAGGCTGGATTATAGCAAATGAGACGCGTGTGTCCGTAGCCCGCACGTAAGTAAGGGCTCGTGCCTGACAATATGACCGCCCGACCTGAAACTATGTGCCCGAAATGCGGCCGAACACAACTAAAGGACTGGTCAGAACTCACGGACGAACAAAAGATGCTCGCCGAGCGCCTGTCGGCCTCGGCCGACTTTTCTCCCAGCCAAAGAAAACGGCACCGCTTCTGCACGCGGTGTTGGTTCGAAGAAACGACACCCGGCCCGGCGAGCGCCTAGGAGACTCGCGCGGCCGTGCTGTCACGGATTCGCCGAAGTCGCGCGCTCCATTATGACAATGTGCTCATCACGGCTGACCATACCAACGATGACGTAACCGCTCTGTTTCGCCTCCGTGACCTCCTTTTGCAGCGTCGATGTTCGCGTCGTTGCCAGGAGCTTATAGTGATAACGATATGCGACGCGCGGCGGGCGTTCCATCAACAGGACGATCTCATCTCCACCGAAGAGTTGCTTCTTCGCGATCATCGTACTCGGTATGAGTCGATAACCGCCGGAAGCAGCGTC
>CAZSOE010000093.1:0-2574 GCA_964608335.1 uncultured Chloracidobacterium sp. | reverse complement strand
GTTGAGCTCTTTCTCCATAGTGCCCGTTCGCGTTGTCGCAAGAAGTTTGTACTGGTACGGTTCCTTCACGGTGCCGTCAAGGGACATGAACACCGCCATCTCAGAACCGCTCGTCGGAGCCCCGACGAGAATGCGATAACCTTGCGCCGCCGCCTGATCGATCTCCTTCTGCATCGTAGAGGTCCGAGTGGTTGCGAGGAGTTTGTATTGGAGGACTTCCCCATTCGTGCCCTCTTGGGCAATGATCGCTCCGGAGCAAGAAAGCAGGATGGCGACGAGAATAAACGTTTTCATCATAACGCAACTTTACAACGAGTTATTGCTCGGCACCAACCCGCGGCCTATCGACCGCGACAGCCGTAATTGCGTCAAACGATCCGCGAAGCGTGATACGGGCGATCGTGAGTCTTTCGACGAGTTCTTCCGCGCTCGAGTACGCGAGTCGACGGGCGATCTCGGCCATCGCTTCCGTCTTCGACTCCGGCAACCGCGTTGTGCGCCCCACCGTAATGCGCAAGCTGTGGTCGAGTTCCGACAGGAACCGATACCCGTCGGCAAGTTGTTTATGCATCTCATCGCTGAGCGAGCCGGTCTCTCGCAGGCGGTCGAGCATAAAAAGCGTCGACCGGTCGCGCGTGTCGTCGGGAACGTTGTCGCGCAACTGTAGGAAACGCATTGCAAAGTAAACGTCGAGCATTCCGCCTTCGCCGTATTTGATATCGACCTCGCCGGTTCGCCGCGTGCGGGAGCGCTTTTTCTCGAGCGCGAGCCGGACGCGCCGCGTCTCGGCGGCGAGGTCTGCCTGATCCAGTTCCGCCGCCCGTTCGTGTATTACGCGCCGCGTCTCATTCTCGACCTCGGTCCCGAGCTCGAAGTCGCCACCGACAGCGCGCAGCTTGACAAACGCGAGCAGCTCCCAGATCTGGGCGGTATCCCGCATATATTCGAGGAATTGCTGCTTTGGGTTGGCCGTCTGCCCCTTTGTTCCGTAGGGCCGTAGCCTAAGGTCAACCCGATATAGGCTCCCGTCGCGCGTGACCGAAGACATAGCGGTCACAACCAACTCAACCGCGCGCGCATGAAACTCGGCCGTCGTCAGGCCCGCGGGAGCCGACGCGTGGTCCCCGTAAACGAACAGCAGATCAAGATCAGAGTCGTGATCGACGCCTCGCCCGCCCAGCTTTCCGAGCGCCAGGACCCCGAGCGACGACTGATCGAGCCCAACGCCATACCGAGTTGTCAGCTCTTCGTTCACGATCATCAGCACGGCCTCGATACTTGCCTCGGCTAGCTCCGTTTGCAGGCGTTTGCTCTCAGAAATATCGATCTGACCCGATAGATCCGCCGATGCGATAAGCACGATCGATCGCTGCCAGATGCGCCGCAGTACACCGAGCTGTCGGCGAAACCGATTCGCTCCCGAAGGTCGATCATTGTCGGTTACCGCATTCATCAACTCGGCGCGAAAGTCTGGACGCGGTTCGGGCAAACCGGAGGTTTCAGATGGGTGCGCAGCGAACAAGGCGCTCAGTCGAGGTGAAAGGTGCCCGTAGTCGGTCGAACGGCGAGACCTCTCGTCGCCGAGCCGACCTGAAGGCGCTGAGCCGTCAGGATCGTCCGGCTCGAGACCGAACACCCGCGAAAACGTCGCGCTCACGTTCGATGTATGCGCCTTAAGATCGCGTTCGAAGTCGCCCCCGACGGCGAACGTCATTCGCCGCGCGAGCAGCGCGCGGCGCTCCGGTTCGTCCGGGACAGTGTGCGTCTGCAGCCCGTTCTCCATCTGGAGAATGTGCTCGGTTCGTCGCAGGAATTCGTACGCCGCCGATAGCCGTGCGAGCTCGACCTCTCTCAAATGGCCGTGTTCGGTAAGCCGCGCAACGCTGATCAGTGTATGCGGACTGCGCAACCAACGGTCGCGGCCGCCATGCGCCAATTGCAGGGCCTGCGCGACGAACTCGATCTCGCGGATACCGCCGCGGCCGACCTTGACGTCGTATCCGGCACGGTTAGCGCTCTCGCGGTCGATCTGTGCCTTTGAGTTTCTTACGCTCTCGAGCGCCGATTCGACGGATTCGCCCTTTGAGAACACTCGCTCCTCGATCCTCGAAAAGAAACCTTTGAACAATGAAGCATCGCCAGCCGAGGCACGCGAGCGGATCATCACCTGACGTTCCCACGCCCGGGCTTCCGATTCGTAGTACCGGACGATGTCGTCAAGAGACATAGCGAGTGCGCCAAGCCGCCCGTGCGGCCGCAGCCGCACGTCCACACGATAGGCCGATCCTTCGCCCAGCCTTTCGCCGACAAGCTTCACGATCTGTTCGGCGAGTTTTACGAAATATTCGCGGTTCGTGACGCTGCCCCGCTCGCCGCCGGCCGTTTCGCCTTCGCCGGAATAAATGAACAGCAGGTCGATGTCGGACGAGTAGTTCAACTCGCGCGAGCCGAGCTTGCCGAGCGCGGCGATGCAGAATGTTGCTTCCGTAACGCGCCCGTCCGGTCCGTGCTGCTGCGGTTGGCCGAAGCGTTTGTGCATCTCGGCATGAGCAAGTCTTAGCGCAAACTCGAGCA
>CAZSOE010000092.1:1583-7194 GCA_964608335.1 uncultured Chloracidobacterium sp. | reverse complement strand
GCTCGAGCATTTTGGAATGACCGGAATGATCGCGGCGGCGGTGGGCGCGATGATCGTCGAAAAATGCATTGCGGAAACTATGGTCATCCGCAAACTTGGGCTTGGCCTGCGTCACTTGCCCCTTCTTGCGAATGTCGGTAAGACCGCGATAGTTGCGGCCCTGGCCGGTTTTGTGACGTGGCTCGTTTATTCGAACGTTCACGAGTATCTACTGAACATCGGCGAGCATTTTGCCGAGGAGGCCCTGCACACAAACCGGCTCTCAACGCTTAACTTCATTGGCGGCAGTCTTGTTCTGCTGATCTCGGCCGCCGTTTTTGTCCCCGTATACCTGATCGCCGCAAATCTGTGGGGCATCATCGAGGATGACGAAAAGGAGTCGGTCAGGCGATTCGTGCGTAAATTCCTCCCCGGACGACGCAGCGCGCCTGTACCCGGGACGCGCGTTTGATATGACACCTTTCGTGACCAAACTGGCGTGGAACCTGCCGTGGCTCGTCCGCTATCCGTGGTCGCGCGCCCGGGCGTTCTTCGAGCAGACGGCGTTCGAGAGAAAACACGTGATCTTCACTATCGCCGACCATTTCGAACCGGCATGGAGCCCGTCGGGAATGCTTGATCACGGTACACAGTTGAAACGGCTCCGCGAGTATCACAAGACGGCGAGGTCGACCGGTGAGACCGTGCGCGATTCGGACGGAACAAAGTTCCGGCACACTTTTTTCTATCCAGCCGAGCAGTACCATCCAGAGGTGTTGGATATTATCGGCGAAATGCAGGCGGAAGGCCTGGGCGAAACCGAAGTGCACCTGCACCACGGCGTTGAGTCCCCAGACACTGCCGACAACCTTCGCAGCGTGCTCGTCGATTTTCGCGACACCTTGGCGGAACGCCACCGGATGCTCTCGCGCATCGACGGTAAGGGCACACCGATGTACGCATTTGTTCACGGCAACCTTGCCCTCGCAAATTCCTCCGGAGGCCGTTTCTGCGGTGTTGATAACGAGCTCGAGATACTTCGCGATACGGGCTGTTACGCCGATATGACATTGCCGTCGGCACCCGAACAGTCGCAGGTCCCGATGATCAACCAGATCTACGAGTGCGACATGCCGTTGAGTGAACCCGTTCCTCACCGGAGCGGTCGTCGTGCCGGGACGAACGGCGCCCGCCCGGAACTGCCCCTGATCTTTACCGGTCCGCTCGTGTTTAATTGGACGCGGACGATCAAGGGCGTACCCGTTCCACGACTCGACGACGGTGCTCTAACGGCGAACCAGCCGCTCGATGCGGCCCGCTTCCGCCGCTGGCTCGGTGCGAATGTTACTGTGGCCGGCCGCAGCGACTGGATCTTCATAAAACTCTACTGCCATGGCTTCTTCGATCACGACCAGAGTGCGTGCATCGGCGAAGATGCGAAGCGGTTCTTTGGCGATCTGATCGAGACGGCGGAGCGAACAGGGAAGCACACAATACATTTTGCTACGGCCCGCGAGGCCTTTAACATGGTCGTCGCGGCCTTGGAAGGGAAGGAAGGGAACCCTAACAAGTATCGCGACCATCGACTCGTTCCGATCGCAGATGCCGGCGCCAAAAGGTGAGAAGACAACATCCAATGGCCAGCTCGCTCGACAAGATAATGAAGCTTCGCAGCCTCGACGAGGTCCTCACCCGGGGCGGCCAGGCGTTCGATGCGTATCGCGAGCAGCGACGGGGGGTTCAGGTGCCGTCCGATGAGGAATTCGCCGGCGAACTGACAGACGAGTTTGCCGGCGCGCCGCTTTCGGGCGATAGCCTCAAGCACGTTTTCTTTACAAATGGCGATGGGCGGTTCTTTCCCGCCTTCGCTGATCGCTATCGCTCCACCGGACTCTTCCGAGAATTGTTCGGTCAAAGAAGGGGCGTCGAAATAGTCCGAAAAGCTGACGACATCCTCGGCGGACGGGTTGACCTGCTGGGGCTACCGGGTCTTTATGTTGGGACCGATATTGACTGGCACCGGGAGCCGGTCTCCGGGAAGAGTGCTCCGTTGAAACATTGGAAGCAGGTTAGCGATCTCACTACGGAAGAGATCGGCGATCTGAAGGTCCTCTGGGAGCTTAACCGCCATCAGCATTTCTTTACGCTTGGACTCGCCTATTGGCTGACCGATGACGAACGTTACGCCGAGGTGTTCGCCCGACATGCGGAAACGTGGATGGAGCAAAATCCACCGGGACTCGGCATCAACTGGGCGAGCAGCCTCGAGGTGAGTTTCCGGCTGATGTCGTGGATCTGGGCGCTTCATTTTTTTCGCGAAGCGAAAGCCCTGACGTCGGAGTTCTTCAAACAGGTCGTCAAGTATCTCTGGCTGCACGGCCGCCACATCGAACGGTATCTTTCGACCTATTACAGCCCGAATACCCACCTTACAGGCGAAGGCCTTGGACTCTTTTATCTCGGCACCCAGCTGCCGTTCCTGAAAAACGCGTCCGCCTGGGCTGCGCTTGGCGAGAATATCCTGCTTTCGGAGATCTCGCGGCAGGTGCATGCGGACGGCGTGTATTTCGAGCAAAGCACCTGGTATCAACGATATACGGTCGATCTCTACTCGCACTTCGTTATCCTGCAGTCGCTCGCCGGCCGGTCGGCTGAGGGCGAGAAGCACTACGATCTCGAATCCCGGCTCGAGAGCGCTTTCGAATTCCTGACCCACGTGACGATGCCCGATGGACGCACGCCGCTGATCGGCGACGACGACGGTGGCCGCGTGCTTCCGCTGACCGGTTCGGCTCCGGACGACTTTCGGGGCTCGATCGCCGTCGGTGCCGCGATGTGCGGCCGGGCGGACCTGAAGTTTGCCGGAAGGAAGGTGAGCGAGGAGCTTTTTTGGTTGATGGGTGCGGACGGCATTGCGTCCTTCAGATCTCTTAGGGCGCGAAGGCCTGAGAGAGTATCTGCCGAGTTTCCCGTCGGCGGCTACTGGGTAATGCGGGACGGGTGGCAGAGGTCGGACAACTGCATGATCATTGACTGCGGTGAGGTCGGCTCTCTTTCGGGCGGACACGGTCACGCCGACGCTCTCGCTATTGAGGTTGCTCTGCACGGGCGGACACTTCTTGTCGATCCGGGCACCTACACTTACCACGAATCTGCCGAACTTCGACACTACTTTCGTTCGACCGGCGCGCACAACACTCTGACCGTTGACGGCCAGTCGTCCTCGTTGTCTGCAAGAACATTTACGTGGCGCACGCGAGCAGAAGTAAAACATCGAAATTGGATCTCTGAAGAAAGATTCGACTTTTTCGAAGGCTCACAGTTCGGCTACAGCCGTATGACGGACGGCGTGACACATACGCGAGCCGTGATGTTTCTCAAAAACGACTACTGGATCATCCGCGATGTTGCCGAGACGACCGGCGAGCACGAATATGCGCTGAATTTTCATTACCCCGCGGATCGCAGGCCGGAGGTCGGTACTAATGGGAGTTGGGTCGGCGAGTCGGACCATCGCATATTCACGTTTAACGGCGACGGGCGTTGGATACAGCGTGAAAGCTGGGTGTCGACGAACCACGGCAGCAAGGTAAATGCGCCGTTCATGCAGTTTGTGTCAAATGGCGTCGGCATGCAGGAGTTCTTTACCTTCATCCTGCCCGCTAATGGATTTCGGCCCGATGTCTCTGAGGTTGTCACCGTCGGGGGGCGCGCGTTTCTTATCCGTTACTCAGGTTACACCGACCTTTTTATCTACGCCGACCCGGGCAAGACAATAGACAGCGGGATGTTCACGTCGAGCTTCCGGTACACATGGGCGCGGATACGGACAGGTGAGGAATTACCCGATGAGATCGTCCTGGTCGACGGCGGCGACATGGTGATCGAAGGCGAGGGTATCCTCAAGGGGCCGGTGAGTCATTCTGCGATGCGGCGCATCGGCCGCGAGATCTATCTAAAGACGCCCGAGCACCGCGTAAAAGTGATGCTCCCGAGGTCGATGTGAAGAAGCGCGTTTTACAACTCATCGGCAGCTTTCACCAGGGCGGCTCCGAGCGGCAGGCGCTCGCACTCGCGCGAATGCTCAAAGCAGAGGGCTCGTGCGACGTTCTGCTCGCAACGCTAAACCCTGACGGGATCTTGAAAGCGGAGGCCGAGGCGATCGCGAGGCGAGAGATACCTTCGTTCCCATTAACATCGTTCTACGATCTGACCTTCTTTCGACAGGTGAGGAGGTTCGCGCGTTTTTTGCGTGAAGAGAGGATCGACATCATCCACACGCACGACTTTTATACGAATGTGTTCGGGATGGCTGCGGCGTCGCTCGCGGGCGTTCCGGTACGGATCGCATCCAAGCGCGAGACGGGCGGAATGCGTTCGCGCGCCCAGAACGCCGTCGAGCGAATGGCCTTTAGACGAGCGACTGCCGTGCTCGCAAATTCGAATGCGGTGCGTGACCATCTCGTCGCGGGCGGGATCAATGGTGCCAGGGTCGGTGTGATCCATAACAGCGTCGATCTCGCGCGGTTTGCTGAAAAACGCGGTTCGCGGACGGCGATCCGCAAGGCGTTGGGGATCCCTGAACAGCGGAACGTGCGCGTCGTGACGATGGTTGCCAACCTTCGCCACAATGTGAAAAACGTCCCGATGTTTCTTCGGGTGGCCCGGCACGTGACCGCCGAGCTTCCCTCGACCCATTTTGTTGTCGCCGGCGAGGGCGAACTGGCGACCGACCTGCAAACCCTGGCTCGCGAGCTCGGTATCGCGGAGAACGTTCATTTTCTCGGGCGGTGCGAGGACGTGCCGTCGCTTCTGGCTGCGTCGGACGTCTGCGTCCTTACCTCCAACGCCGAGGGGTTCGCGAACGTTGTGCTCGAGTACATGGCTGCCGCAAAGCCAATTGTTACAACAGATGCGGGTGGCGTGCGCGAGGCCGTCCTGATCGGTGAAAGCGGCTCGGTCGTGGCATCGGATGACGATGCCGCGATGTCGCGCGAAGTGATCGCATACTTGCGAGATCCGGCCGGCGCGAAAAGCGCGGGGCTCCGCGGACGACAGATCGTGGAGGAAAAGTTCGCCCCTGCGCGGCACCTATCGGCCGTTCTCGCGCTTTACAGCGGAGATCTCCGGGACGGAAAAATCTATAACGAGGCAGGTGAATTGTGTAAAATATAGCTGCGGCCCGTCCGGGTCTGCAGCCGTTCCCACGCCCGCCCTTTCTTACAAATGAAGCAAGTCATACGTAAAGGTTTGAAGGACATAATTGTCGACGAGGTCGCCGACCCGGTCGTTTCGCCCGGTCACGTGCTCGTGCGGCCGCTCTGTTCGCTTATCAGTCCGGGGACCGAGACCGCCGATATCCATACGGACCATATTGTCAAAGAAGTTGCCGACAACCCGTCGCACCTTCGGACCGTGTGGAACGTGATGAAGAAGACGGACCCGATCGCCACATTCAACGAAGTGCGTGCAAAATTCAGCGACTACGCCGTGCTCGGTTATTCCGGCGCGGGCGTTGTCGTAGATTTATCCAAAGACCTTCCCTGCGTGAGACTGCAAAGAAAGTCCCTGCCCGTTACCATTACGCGCGCTCCTTCCATTCAAAACACTCTGCACGTATCCGATCGGCTCA
>CAZSOE010000092.1:0-1573 GCA_964608335.1 uncultured Chloracidobacterium sp. | reverse complement strand
GCGACTACGCCGTGCTCGGGTATTCCGGCGCGGGCGTTGTGGTAGAAACCGGTCCGGGGATCACCGATCTTGCGGTAGGGGATCGCGTCGCTTATGGCGGCGAAGGAACCGGGCACGGCGAAACGATAAACGTCGGACGAAATCTCGCGGCTCGCGTGCCCGACGGCGTGGCGTTCGACGAGGCGTGCTTTACCACGCTCGGTGCGATCGCGATGAACGCCGTCAGGCTTTCAAATATCGAACTTGGCGACACGGTGGCGGTCGTCGGACTCGGTCTGGTCGGTCAATTGACGGCGCAGTTGGCCCGATGTCATGGTGCGGTCGTCATCGCCGTCGATCTCGATCCGAACCGCGTCGAGCTTGCGGTCGAAACGGGCGCCGATCATGGTGTAGTGACCGGCGAGTCGGTTGTTTCGCAGGTAAAGGCACTGACAGAAGGACGCGGTGCCGACTGCGTGATCGTTGCGGCCGCGGCAAAGTCTCCGAAACCTCTCATTGACGCTGTCACGATGGCGCGCGACCGCGGTCGGGTCGTGATGGTAGGGGCATGCCCGATCGAGATCCCGCGCGACCAGATGTACGTCAAGGAGCTGCAGTTCATCGTTTCGCGGGCGTATGGGCCTGGCAGCTACGACGCGACTTACGAAAAGCAGGGCGTCGATTACCCGCTGCCATACGTTCGCTGGACAGAGAACCGCAATATGGAGGAGTTTCTCCGCCTCGTTGCGGCGGGCCGCGTGAACCTGCGGCCGCTGATCAGCCACACATTTGCTCTCGACGACGCGCCGAAGGCTTACGAGACGATCATGCAGAACGGCGCAAGCAGTATGGGTGTCGTCCTGCGATATCCGGCCGCCGATGCTGCCGATCCGGTTGCGGCTTACCAGCCAAAGCGCAAGATCGTCGTCGCCGCGTCACCGGTCGCTAAAGACACGATCAACTTTGCGCTGGTCGGCTCGGGCAATCTCGCAAAGTGGGCGCACTTGCCGGCGCTGAAAAAACTGAAAGGTGCGCGGCTGCATGCGGTACATTCGAACAGCGGTGCCCGAGGCAAATCGTACGCGATGCGTTTCGGTGCCTCGTATGCCGCATCCGATCTCGGCGAGGTACTCGGCGACGGCGACATCGACGCCGTGATCATCGCCAGCCGCCACCGCGAACACGCCGCCCAGGCTATCGCCGCGCTCGAGGCCGGCAAACACGTTTTCATCGAGAAACCGATGGCTGTTACCCTCGAAGAATGCCGGGCGATCGACAGCGCCGTGGCGTCAAGCGGGAAGCGGCTAATGGTCGGGTTTAACCGGCGCTTCGCTCCGTATTACGTTGAAATGAAGAACGTTTTGGCGGGTCGAACAGGCCCTGCCGTCGTTTCGGCCCGCATGAATTCGCCGGGCATCGAGAATGGATGGGCAGCCGATCCGTCGCAGGGCGGCGTGGTGCTCGGCGAGGGCTGCCATTTTGTCGATCTGATGTATTGGCTCCTCGAAAGCGAGCCGGTCAGCGTCTCGGCTTGTGGCTTTGATAGGCACAATGTCGCTGCGTCGTTCAAGTTTGCCGACGGCTCGATAGGGAA
>CAZSOE010000091.1:0-7210 GCA_964608335.1 uncultured Chloracidobacterium sp. | reverse complement strand
TCGATCGAACCGGGGTTGAACGCCCAGTTGTCGATCTCGTACCGGCGGTGCGTGTGGCCGATGCCGACGTATTCGACAGCAGACTTCAGCTGATTCAGAGCATCGATCGACAGCGCCGGTATCGGATGCACCTGATGTCCTTCGACGTCGGTGTGCAGCATCAGGATGTGAAAGGCCCCGTCGCGACGAAGTTTCTTGATCGCGTCGGTGAGCGCCGGGATCGCCCAGTTTCCCGATGCGCCGTACCAATGCGACCCAAAGATGCGGGCCCGGCCGATGTCGACGTAGCCGCCTGTACGCGAGGCCTCGTACCACGGTTCGTAAGCCGCCTGGCCGTCGATCATTTCCGGCTCGAGTAGCGTGAGCAGGCCCCACTTCGACAACGACCGGAGCCAACTGAACCGGTTGTCCAGATGGTGCTGATCGTGGTTTCCTTCGATCGCGACGATAGGGATCCCCGCCTCTCTTAGCTCGGTCAGACCCTCGACGGCGTAATTCATCGTCTCGGGCGGAACCATCCGCTTGTGAAAAAAATCGCCGCACATAAGCACGAAATCGACGCCTTCAGATATCGCGTATCGACGCAGCACGTCGATCCATGCGTCGAAGAAATCGCGCGGGCTTTCAGCGAGGTTGTAGCGAGTACAGCCAAGATGGACGTCAGCGATGTGGAGAAACTTCACAGCGGAAATATAACACAGGGCAGGTTTATCGCCCCGAGAAACGGCGAAACCGGCCCTGAACCGAGATGTAATTGTTGTGTAACATTCCGGCTAACTATAGCCAAAATCGCGAAAAGGTGAGATGATACCCGCACGCTTCCAAATAACGGCATCTCGGTTCCGTAATTTCCAAGCTTATTTCTCTTTAAGGCGTCAGGGTGACTGGGGCGCCCTCGAGATGATTGCGGACCATGAAAATCTTGCTTTACAACCCCGATAACGGCATAACGCGCAACTTCATGCCGCACCTCTGGATGTTCCTGCTTCAGGCGCTGACGCCGAAGGGGCACGAGGTGATCCTTATCGACGGCAACGCCAAGGCGATGACGCGGCCTGAGCTTGTGCAATTTTGCCGCGAGGAGAATATTGGCCTGGTCGGTATCGGTGCGATGACACGAATGGTCGCTCGTGCGTACCTGGTCGCCGACGCGCTTCGCGAGGCAGGATTCAAGGTCGTGATGGGCGGCCCCCACGTCACCGAGTGCCCGCTCGAGGCGTTGGGCAAGGACGGCGGCCCTCGTCACGCCGATGCTGTCGCGTTGGGCGAAGCTGACGACTACTGGGCCGATATCGTCACGGACGCCGCCAACGGGGAGCTAAAGGAAACGTATCAACCAAAGGACGATGAGAAGGGGAACGATGTAAAACCCACCCTGCAACCGTATACGCATATCCCGTGGGAGACACTCGATCTCGAGCAGTTCTCGCTAGTGCCGAAGTTCCTCCGTCCCGTCATGTCGCGATTTGGCGAGGGCTGGGGCAAATTCTTTGTAGTGCCGATCGAGACCGGCCGCGGCTGCCCGTACGGGTGCGAATTCTGCACGGTAACCGGTTTTTTTGGCGACTCGATACGTTTCCGGACGAACGAGAGCGTTGTAGAGGAATTGCTGCGGCTAAAAGCGCGCGCCAAGAAGGAAAAAGGTCAGATCGCCGTGTTCTTTATTGACGACAATCTGGCGATCAACAAAAAGCGGCTTAAGGGACTTCTTCGCGACGTCATCGCGGCCGGGGCGCAATTGCCGTGGGTGGCACAGATCAGCGCTAACCTGCTCGGCGACGAGGAGTTGGTCGACCTGATCGCGGACGCCGGCGGACGCTGGGTATTTATCGGGATGGAGTCGATCGACCCGGCCAACATGGCCGACGTCAGCAAGAATTTCTCAAAGCCCGAGAACTACCGCTCCGTGCTCGACGGCCTCGCGCGGCGAAATATCTACGGGATCACGTCGTTCATCTTTGGCATGGACAACGACACGCCCGGGGTGGCCAATCGCACGGTGTCCGAGATCGAGAGCTGGGCGCCGGGGTTGCCGGTCTTCGGCCAGCTAACCCCCTTCCCGTCGACACCGCTCTACGACCGCCTTAACAAGGCGGGAAGGCTTCACCGGCCAAAACACTGGCTTGAGTTCGCCCCATTCGTAATGGCACACGATCCGCTCAAAATGACCATCGAGGATGCGAAGAAGGAAACTTTCGATGCCTGGTCCCGATCCTACAGTCCTGAGCGAAATTGGGAGGCGATCAGGGCGATCCGCAATACGCCGATAGACACGCGTATCGGCCACTTGGTCGCGCGTCTCTTTTTCCGCGGCATCTATTTTCCCCAGATGTCTAAGCGGGCCTGGCTGCGCCTTCTCTTCGACAACCGACGACCGATCCTCAGCCTGACCCGCGAGGGACTAATGACCTGGCGGCAAGCGCGTCGA
Organism: uncultured Chloracidobacterium sp.; assembly: GCA_964608335.1. Taxonomy (GTDB): domain Bacteria; phylum Acidobacteriota; class Blastocatellia; order Pyrinomonadales; family Pyrinomonadaceae; genus OLB17. Next base: position 4,782 of record CAZSOE010000091.1, on the reverse strand, counting down.
AGGCGCAGACGCGCCCACAGAGCGCTTCCGACGACCAACTAGAAGCTGGCCGGCACGATCAGCCATTGCCGTTGGGGACGCAGCGGTCGGGGCACTTGCCTAGGTCGAAAACGAGGACTTCCGAATACTCATTCCAGGCTTCAACCGCGTGGCCATCACAAACGTCGAAGTGATCGGGTAGCGACGAGATCCCTATACCGCACGGTCCGTCCACGCCGTCAAATATTCTGAATCTGAATCGAACATGCTTTGCGGCCGGTGCGGTGCATTTGCGCCATTCGCAGGAGATATTGGATTGGCTTGTGATCGGTTACCCCGGCGAGACTCTATCATCTTGCGCGGGCGCCCGCAACAAAGCACGCTCCGGCCACCCATGCGGTCCTTCAATAATTCGTTGACAGCGCGCGACAATAGTTTCAAAATTGGACTACTGTCGTGAGAAGATCTCGCCCGCGGATAACGATCGCCGGAATAAAGAGAGCTCATGCCGCGCGGCGCCGGGAGATCGACGACCGGCTTTCGGAGTTCGCAACGATCGGCCGGAACGGCAGCGACGAGAACCTGTGGGCCGAGATGGTCTATTGCTTTTTTACCGGTGGATGCTCAGCGAGAATGGGCCTAAACGCGCTCGACGCGACCCGTCCGCTATTGATGACCGCGGATCGGGCGCAGCTTGCCGGCCGTCTGAAGGGCGTTCATCGATACCCGAACGCCCGCGCTCGCTACGTCGTCGAGACCCGCGATTTCCTGAACCGAGATTGCGGAATGCGGTTGCGCGAGCGATTGACTGGCTTCGAATGCGCGCAAGCTCGTCGCGATTGGCTCGTCCGCGAAAAAGGCATCAAAGGCCTCGGATACAAAGAAGCGAGCCATTACCTGCGAAATATTGGATTCAAAGGCTACGCGATCCTCGATAAACATGTGCTCAGGTGCCTTGCCGACCTAAAAATTATCGACGAGCCAAAGCCACCGTCGAACCGCAAAGCGTATCTAACAGTTGAGGATAAGCTCAGGAATCTTGCCCATCGGACCCGGATCGACTTTGATGCCCTCGATCTCGTGCTTTGGTCCATGAAGACCGGCGTCGTTCTTAAGTGAACGAGGCGGCTCGAACCGGCATTGGCTATATGGGCTGTCGTGAACATCGGGGACTTGCTGTGACGCACAGGGTTCGCCAACTCAGTGTGGTCGGGCTCATGGCGCTGTGCGTCTCATCTGCTCATGCCCAGCGCTCCGATGCTCCGGTCGAAGAGATCAGAAAGCTCATCCGCGACTCGCAGAAATACGTTCGTAAGAGCGACTTGGCGGAAGCCGAACGACTTCTGCAGCGGGCGGCCGATCTTGACCCGATGCGGTCCGAGGCGCGCATCGAGCTCGCTCTAGTACTGACCAAGCAGCGCCGTTACAACGACGCCTACGAGATAGCGTTCCCGATCGCCAAGGCCGAGCCCAAAAATGCCCGTGCCTACTCGGTGCTCGGCATGACACTTCTTAGCGCCGGCCGGTTCAAGGAAGCTCGCGTTGTCCTCTACAATGCCCTGACACTCGATCGCGGCCAGCATCTCGCATGGGCCGGTTTTGGGTTGCTCGACTTTTACGAGAACAACATTAATCAAAGCCTCGACAACCTGGGCGAGGCGGTGTTTCGCGAGGGCGATGAGCCTGATTACATCTTCGCGTACGCCCAGGTGTCGGCCCGCGCCGAAAGGTATCGCGAGGCGGCCAACGCGTACGAACGATTTCTCGCGATCTCAGATTCTTCCGACAAGGACCGACGCGCCCGGATAAAAGCACTCATCACATTCCTTCGGTTCCTCGGCCAGAACAGCGGCCTCTACATCTCGGCCGGCCGGGAATACACTTCCATCCCGTTCGAGCTGATCGGTAATCGACCAGTCGTCAAGATGCATGTGAACGGCCGTCAGGAGCCGCTTCGGTTCGTTCTCGACACAGGTTCGGGAATAACGGTCGTGTCTGAAGAGACGGCGAAACGGCTGAAGATCAAGCCGATCGCACGCGGCGGCTTTGCCCGCGGCATCGGCGGGGACGGTAAGTTCGAGATCGTCTATGGCCTGCTTCGCCAGGTGGATATAGGCGATGTCGAGCTGAAGAACGTTCCGGTTTACCTGAGAAAATTTCATCAGGACGGAAACAACAGGGTGGACGGTTACATCGGCCTCGCGCTCATCTCGAAATTTCTGACCACGATCGATTACGGTGCACAAACCTTCACACTCACGCGGCGCGAGTCGGACACGCGGGACTTTCGTGAAAAGAAAGAGAACTCGCTTCCCCTTCGGCTGACCTCGAGCGGATTCCTCAGTGGCGAAGTGCAGGTCCCCGGCGTCGAGGGTCCGTTGAATTTTATCGTCGACACGGGCGCCAGTATCTCGGTCATCTCTGACCGCGTCGCCCGCGATCAGGCGATAAGTAAGTTCGAGAACAGCGAGCGGTACCGCATCATCGGCTCGGCCGGCATCACCGAAGACGTGAAGACGTACCTTCTGCCCCAGATCACTTTCGGCGAGCATACCCGAAAGGGCATCATGACCGTCGCGCTCGACCTTGACCTGATCAACGAAGCCTCGGGTTTTGAGCAGGCCGGGATCTTGGGCGGCAACTTCCTGCGCAACTACCGACTCACTTTCGATTTTAGAGACTCGAAGGTCTCGTTCGTTCAGATCAAGCCCGAAAACGACTAGACGAAACGGATGAAGCTAAGCATCTACGTCGAAACCTCGGTTGTCGGCGCTTATCTCGACAACGGCGAACCTTTCCGTCGCGACCTCACAATGCGTTGGTGGGAGCACGAAATGGCCGAATATCGCGCGGTCAGCTCACTGCTCGTCCGCCGCGAGCTCGAGCGTGTACCCGAGCCCCATCGCACCGGGTATCTAAATCTCATAGATCCACTCGAACAGCTTGAATTGACGGAAGAAGCCTCGATACTCGCCGAAGGCTATGTCGAGCGGGGCATCTTTCACCGACGATATATCGCCGACGCCCTTCATGTGGCCCTGGCATCCTTTCACAAGATCGATTATTTCGTGACGTGGAATTTCGGCAATATTGCCAACGTCCGCAAACAGGCACGCCTGCGGTTGTTCAACACCACCGCCGGCTTCTTTTCGCCCGTGATCATCACGCCGGAGTTTCTCGTTCACACTACCATATAAGGCTCATAAATACAGGCTATTGGCCTTTGCTATCAGTGCATCCTGCCCCGACAGGGTCGCATCCAACCTTCGCGAAAAGCCGTCCGGGCGGGCGACACCGCCGAAAACGGAACTTTTCGGCCTGAAAATGTGTTATATTGGTTATGCCTTGGTGCCGCAAAGCCTCCCTGCAAGCTGAACCCGAACGGACCCCGATGATCGCCTCGCTACGCAAAAGCACAAGCTGGATATTCGTCGTTATCGGTCTTACCGTTGCCGTTTCGACCGCGGTAGGCCAGGTCGCGTCGAGGCCGCCGCTGCTTCAGGACGTGGAGGTCAAGCCCGAGGTCTCGCAGGCAAGCCCGGCCTCTACACCGCTCATCCAGAAGACCGGGGCTTCATCGACAGCCGCGGCCGCAAGCAATGTCCGGACGCTTTTCCCGGTCCTGGCCGAGGTCCCGATACCGGGCTACTCGGGTATCCTTATCGAATCGCTCGACGGCAAGGTCGTTGTCGAGAGTAATGCGGCCTCGTCCTTCAATCCGGCCTCGAACGTCAAGATCGCGACCGCCTACGCGGTCCTCAAGACCTTCGGACCCGAATATCGTTTTTTCACCAACATATACACCGACGGCTACATTGACCGCGAGACGGGTACGCTCAACGGCAATCTGTACATCTCGGGCAAGGACCCGATCTTCGGCAACCAACACGGCGTCACTCTGGCGTACGAACTGAATAAGCTAGGCATAAGGTCGGTCTCCGGCGATCTCGTCGTTACGGACAATTTCGTGATGAATTACGCAGCGACGCCGATCACCTCCGGAAACGCGTTGTTGTATGCGATGGATTCGTCGAAACGCTCGGTCTCGGCGACGCGCGATTGGCAAAATCACCTGTCCTATTCCGGTAGGTTCAGCCAGGTGACGAGCATCCCGAGCGTTACTTTCACCGGCGGTGTTTATGTCCAATCGATCCCCAGCAGCCTGACCTTGCTCTTTACGCACGAGTCGACGCCGATGCGCGAGATCGTGAAGGCAACGCTCTGCTATTCGAATAATTTCCTCTCAGAGCGGCTTGGCAGTATGCTCGGCGGGCCGTACGCGGTCGCACGGATCGTCCACCTGAACGTGCCGGTCGACCCCGCCGAATTCTCGATCCAGACCTCAAGCGGCCTTGGGTACAACCGCGTGACGCCGAATGCGATGATGAAACTCTTGCGGGCCCTTCGCTCCGACCTCGCAAGATATCGGCTCACCTTCTCGGACATAATGCCCGTCGCGGGCATTGATAAGGGAACGCTCGAGGACCGTTTTGATACCGATTTCTCACGGGGCAGCCTTGTAGGCAAAACGGGTACGCTCGGCAATACCGACGGTGGCGTGAGCGCGCTAGCCGGAGAGGTGAACACGCGAAATGGCCGCCTGCTTTTCGTAATATTCAACCAGCGCGGCAGCGTCGCCAGGTTCCGCAATTTTCAGAATTTCTATGTTTCGCTCGTACAGGGCCAGTTCGGCGGCGCCGAACCGGTCAAGTATGACGCGATGTCGCTCGAGACGCGGCTGGCACGCACGCGGATCAGCTACCCTGACGGCCGACATTCGGACGACGAATAGATACGACAGAC
>CAZSOE010000090.1:6501-7320 GCA_964608335.1 uncultured Chloracidobacterium sp. | reverse complement strand
ATGCTCGCCCCTCCAATCATATGCCCATAGTTAGAAAACGCGAGATCGAGAACCTCGAACAAATGAGCGGCGAGGAGCTACAAGCTTTTCTCGATTCGCTGCCCACGGGCTCGGACACGATCGGCCGGCTCCTCGATTTCATCGAGGACGAGCTTTACGACGCCGAATGCGATCATCACCTGCGGCACGCGATGAAGTTCATGATGGACAACCGGCTCGATTTCCCGCGGCTTACGTCATGGCTGAACGAGAATGGCGGCTATTGCGACTGCAAGGTGCTGGAGCAGATCGCCCCCGCGTGGCGTGCGAAATTTGGAGATGATTGAAAAAACAAAAATGGTCAGAGCCGTTGCGGTACTACTCGTTGGGTTGTCATGCTGGGCGCTAACCGTCGCGCAAACCACTCAAACCGTAAAGGTCAAGGTGTACTTTCATAATGAGAAGTTAAACCCGAACTCGGCAGATTGCACGAAAGCGTTCCCGGTGACCCGCACTGTCCCCAAGACGAAGGCGGTCGCGCGGGCGGCGCTCGACGAACTTTTCAAAGGTCCGACGAAGGAGGAGCAAGGCAAGGAATTCTGGGGATTTTCACCTCCCGACACTACGGGAATTCTGAAGAGCATCAACATCAGGAACGGAGCGGCTTACGTCAATTTCACGAACCGGATGCTAACGCAAATGGGTAACGCCACGACGAGCTGCGGCGGCGGATTCTTTTCGATGGTCGAGAAGACGCTTACTCAGTTCCGATCGATCCGGAAGGTCTACTACGCGATCGAGGGCAACACTAATGAGTTCTACGAGTGGGTCCAGGTCGGT
>CAZSOE010000090.1:902-6491 GCA_964608335.1 uncultured Chloracidobacterium sp. | reverse complement strand
GCGGAATATCAAATAGCACTAACCCAGAACTTTGGCCAGGAATTGGCCGGTAAACGAACCCGGAGTTTTTGCCACCTGTTCGGGGGTTCCTGCCGCAACGACCTCACCGCCACCGACGCCGCCTTCGGGCCCCAGGTCGATGACCCGATCCGCCGTCTTGATCACATCCAGATTGTGTTCGATAACGACAATGCTTCCGCCATTGTCGATGAGGGCGCGAAACGCACCCAGCAGCTTGTTGATATCGTCGAAATGAAGTCCCGTTGTCGGTTCATCGAAGATAAATAGCGTCTTTACGGCGGTCTTTTGCGCAAGATGCGAGGCGAGCTTTACGCGTTGTGCCTCGCCGCCCGAGAGCGTGGTTGCTGACTGACCGAGCCGGAGATACCCGAGCCCGACCGCATCGAGCACCTTGAGCCGCGAGACGATCTTGATCACATCGCGGAAGAAAGTGATCGCCTCGCGAACGGTCATTTGCAGGACCTCGTGAATACCTCGGCCCTTGTACTTTACGTCAAGAACATCCTGCTTGAAACGCATCCCGCGACAGTCCTCGCACGTAAGTTCAACGTCGGCCAGAAATTGCATCTCTATCGTCACGGTACCGCTGCCCTGACACGTTTCGCAGCGTCCGCCCGGCACGTTGAACGAAAAGTGTGACGCGTTGAACCCTTTAGTCCGCGCACCGCTCGTCGCGGCAAATACTTCGCGGATCGCGTCGTAGGCTTTTATGTAGGTGACCGGGTTGGACCGCGGCGTCCGGCCGATAGGCGATTGGTCGACGAGTATGACGTCATCGACAAGTTCCCCGCCCTTTATCTCCTTGAAGAAACCGACCTGACCGGTCCATTCGCCGCGCTTTTTCTTGAGTCCGGCGAATAATACGTCGTGGACCAGTGTCGATTTGCCCGAACCCGAAACGCCCGTGATGCAGACCAGCATGTCGAGCGGGATCTTCACCGAGATACCTTTTAGATTGTGCTCGCGCGCACCAATGATCTCGATGCGTCGCTTCGTCGGTTTCCTGCGTTGCTGCGGGACCTTGATCGCGGCGTCGCCGCGGAGGTACTTGGCGGTCAATGATCGTTCATTCTGCCGAAGGCCGGGGAGGTCGCCTGCATAGACCAGCTCACCCCCGAATTCCCCCGCATTCACGCCGATGTCGAGCAGATGATCGGCGGCACGGATCGTTTCCTCGTCGTGCTCGACGACCAAAACAGTGTTGCCGATGTCCCGCAGGTTCTCGAGGATCCGGATAAGGCGCGCGTTGTCTCGAGGATGTAGCCCGATACTCGGTTCGTCGAGAACGTACAGTGTCCCGACAAGCAGGGAGCCCAGGTTGGTCGCCAACTGTATGCGCTGGGCCTCACCGCCGGAAAGCGTGGCGGCCAGCCGGTTCAGCGTAAGATAGTCCAGGCCGACGTCGACAAGGAACTTGAGGCGTCGCCGCACCTCGAGAAGTAGTTTCTCGGCGATCTTCGCCCGTTCGGTATCAAGCACGAGTTCCTCGAAGAAGCAATGCGCGTCGACCACGGACATTTCGACAACGTCCGGGAGCGAACGGCCGCCGATCTTAACGTCGCGAGCTTCCTGGCGCAAACGCTGGCCGTCGCAGTCGGGACAACGTGTGTAACCGCGATACTTTGCGAGAAATACGCGGACATGAAGCTTGTACTTTTTGGTTTCAAGCCATTTAAAAAAGCCCTTGATCCCGCGCCATGAGCCGTTGCCATAGATGACGGCGGCCTGCTGGTCTTCCGAGAGGTCGGCGAATGGCTTTTTGACGTCGATCCGCGCTGATGCCGCGTATTTCAAAAGTTCCTTCTGAGCCCACGCGTGGGTTGGTCGGCTGAACGGCTCGACCGCGCCTTCGCTGATCGAGAGAAGACGGTCGGGAATGACTAGATCGTAGTCAACGCCGATCGTGTTGCCGAACCCCTGACACGTGGGACAGGCGCCGTATGGTGAGTTGAAACTAAATAGGGTCGGTTCCGGCTCGTCATACCGCGTCCCATCGTTCTTGCAGACGTAGCTGTCAGAAAAATTCAGCTCAGTGCCCTCGGTGGTGACCACGCGTGCCGCGTGTCCCTCGCGAAAACAGATCTCGAGCGAGTCAACGAGCCGCTGTCCGATGTCCCCTTCTGCCTTCAGCCGATCGATGAGCACGAAGGTGTCAACAAAGTCACCGAAACGATAGTCCTCCGGCTGGTGCAGCTCGATGATCTCGCCGCCGCGAAAGAGCCGCGAGAAGCCCTGTTGCAGCAGGGAAATGACGAACGCCTGAACGCTGAGGTCGGCGGAAGGCTTGGCCTTGCGCGCGGGCTTTGTCGCCGTCTTGCCCGCCTCCGCCTGGATCGGAAAGAGAACATAGAATCGCGTCTCCGGTGCGAGTTGCGAAAGTATCTCGTTCGCAGCCGATTCCGGCGAATCACGCTTCACTTCATGGCCGCAGACGTGACAGAACGTCCGACCGGCACGCGCGTACAGAAGCCTAAGATAGTCGTAGATCTCTGTTTGCGTTGCGACCGTTGAGCGCGGATTCTTCGTTGTGTTTTTCTGCCGGATGGCGATCGCCGGCGCGATCCCGGTTATCTCGTCCACGTCCGGTTTCTCCATGCGCTCCAGGAATTGCCGCGCATACGCCGAGAGCGATTCAACGTATCTTCGCTGCCCTTCGGCATAGATCGTGTCGAAAGCAAGCGAAGATTTTCCTGAGCCGGAGACGCCCGTGATCACGGTGAGCCGGTCGATCGGAATGTCGACCGAGATGTCTTTGAGGTTATGTACCCGCGCTCCGCGGACCCTGATCGTTTCCCGTTGTTTTTTGGTGGCCTGCATAGTCGGCGTCGCCCGCTCCCGCGCAAAAGTACAATTCTAGCAATCGGGGCCTATTGCGGCCAACCTGACCTGCATCGCTTGAATTCACGCCTTTCCGCGTCTATGCTGAAGCCGCTGCCACCTGAATATGGGCCTTCCGTTCAACCTGAATCTGAATGCTGTTTTAATGGTCCTATTAGGGATCGTCTTCCTGGGTGTCGGGGCGTTTCTGACAACTATGTATCTGTATCGCCTGATGGGAGTGGGCCTCTTCATCATCGGGATCGGGAATACGCTGTTTGGTGCGACGGACGGTTTCTCGGATACGTCACCCCGTGGGCAGGTCCTCTTCAAGCTCGCTCTCGGCGCCTACCTCATCGGCATTCCAATTGTTGGGTATCGGATACTGATAATGATCATTTCGGGTTGAGAGCCATCCGATCTTCGGCCGGCCGGTGCGGGTCGGAACGGGCCTGTTTGGTCAGCGCGAGGTACCGAGAGACGGTGTCGACAGCTGCGCCATTCGCAGGCGGGTGAAGGCGAAAACGGGACCATAGCTCTGCTGCGGGCCATCGGGCCGTGATGGGACTCCTATCGACCACGTCGTCTTCTGCTCGTCAAACGTTAGCGAGAACGAAAGCGTGCCGGGACCTTCCGGAAGGCGGGCCAGCTCGTAGAGCGCTGCTCCCCAACTGGGTGAATCGAGCGCATTCATCGTGATCTTTTCCGTCAAGCTCAAACGGTTGAAGGTCACGATCGAGTTTGCGGCGGTGAGGTCGGCGAGTCGCCACGACGCTGTCAGATCGTTCAATGCGGGAGGGCGCGATATCGTCCGTAAGTCGAGTTCCAGGAGGGGTTTGGGTCTCGCGACCAGGTCAAGGCCCTGGCGTTCGGCGAGGCTCAGGTCGAGAGCGTAGTTCCGTCTCAGTTCTTTGAGAAAGTTGCATGTAAGAGGCAGGCCCCGCGGGACGTCATCTAAAGTCGGTCCAAAATGCGCCGGTGCCGCGAGAAGCGTAAGCTTCTGGGGGAGCAAATGGCCGTTTGACGCCATGAACCGGTCGCGGACCCGAATTAAGGACCTTACGGTTGCCGCGCCGATCGCGTCACGTCCGAACAGTTCGCATACAACGACATCGAACTTCCGCCTGAACCGAACATCGTTCACGTCGGCGTGAATTATCTCAACTTTGCCCGCTACGCCATTTTCGGCAGCTTGTTTGTGGATGATCGGGATCAGGCACTCTTCCTTCTCCACGGCCACGACCTCTCGGGCACCCAGTTGCGCCGCCAGTATCGCCCATGTGCCGGTGCCTGCACCGACGTCCAGAAACCGGGTCCGCGGCGTAACATAAGCCTTCAACGCTCTGAAAAGGCGCCGATTTCGAAACTCGTCGCCGAGCATTATCTGGTGGTGACGAAGAATGGCGGGCAATGCCGCAGCAAACGCTTCGTCCCGTGTCTGATTGCCCATTTGGATCTCAGGATCGATCAGGTAGCGGCGTCGGCTTGGCTAGATCACCAGCGTATGTCGAACCGCCCAAAGTTCACCCGCCAGTCGTCGGCCCGATCGTGCACGAGGACCGGTACCCTGCCTTCAACGCAGATCGGGGCGTTGGGTTCGCGGGACAGCCTGTACGTGCGTCCGGTCGGTGAGCAGACCGTCAAGACAACGCGCTCGTCCGACATCTTCGAGACGGCGGCGGGCCGCCAGTCGTCACGCGAGCGGACAACAAGGCGCGAGCCGACGGATAGGTTGTTGAGCGTCGCGAATTCTTGTGCCGGTTCGCTCACCTGTTTAGTCAACAAAGATCGAGTCAGCCGCTTTCTTTTGAGAGACCGCATAAAGTCGCAAGCCGACCGTGATCATGATAAGCGAGATCGCGATCCAGACGATGACCCAAACAAAGCCGGGGATCAGGGTCGCCGCTGCCATGTTCGCGGCGTCGGTCTGTATGTCCGAGCCGACAAGCGGAGCGTTGAGGAGGAATAGGGTCTTCAGGTCTGAGAGAGCGTTAAGGAGACACTGCACGGCCAGGAACGCGACCGCAAAACTGGCGATCCGTGCACTCGAATACAACGACAGGGCAATGATCCCTGCGGTCAGGAGCAGGCCGGCGACCACCGTGAACGCAAGACTCGAGAACGGAACCTGCAGCGAAAGAAAATTGAACATCGGACTCAGGATGCCGAAAACGATCGTCATTATCCCGACAAACGCGCCACAGGCAAACAGCACTTTATGCGGCGATACGGAACGGCGTATCAGGTACAACATCACCACACCGAAGAGCGTCGTTCCGAGATATCCGGCGCTCGACGTCAGGACGGCCCCGAACCAGCCTGAAGGCGCCGAATAGACGGACCCGCTGCCGTCCGAGAGAACCGTTAAACTCGCCACCGAACCGCCGGTAACGACGGCCACAAGGGCGTGACTTCCTTCGTGGACGAAGGTCACAAAAAGGCGTATCGGATACACCAGGTACTCCGCATACGGAATGAACCAAAGGACGATCGTGAGGGCGGTTGCTGCAAGCAGCAGCGTTATCTGCGGCCTGGCGTCTTCGGCGAGTCTGTATCTCATCGTCTTTAACTCCTTATCCAGATGCCAATACGACCATTCTAGCCGAAAGTTCCTGTGCCCGAAAGGCCCCGGACGCCAGACCGCAGACTCCAGACTGTCTTACGGGTTCACCGTCACCTGAGCTATGTCCGACGGTTCGCCGTAGTTTTGGTTGCTCCTGCGCAGCTGGACGCGGACTTGGAGTTGGACGG
>CAZSOE010000090.1:0-892 GCA_964608335.1 uncultured Chloracidobacterium sp. | reverse complement strand
GCATCTCGCGGTCTGGCCGCTCTTGGAGTCGTCCCTCGCCCGTCCCGCTGTCCCGCTCGTGTCCCACTGGTCGGTGGGACATGGAAACCATTGATAACAAGTGGCTTAGGGTCGATTTGTGGCCTTGTCCCGCGTTTTTTGTGAAAAAAAGCGACCCGTTATCTTCCCAAACCGTCCCGATCTCGGAATGCTCGTCGAAAATGCGTCCAAGAACGCCTTCGTTCCGACCGCCTGGCTTCTTCAGACTAGATCTTCAAAGAACTTCCGCCCGAAGATGCCCGCGGGCGGTCGAACTCTAAACTATCCGCTCTCGATCAAACTGTAAATACCAGAATGCCGGGAATGCGAGGTTTGCCAGGAATGCGCATATCCGAAAGGACGGATGACTTGCATCGCCGAAACAGTTGCCACGAGAAACCGGTGCCCAAAAACACCGCCAGGGACGCAAAAAAAAACGGGTTTCGGGCCAAAGTGCGTTCCACCTGGAACAAAAATGGAACAGACGTCTATGATCGTGCGACGCGCTCCGGACTGCCTTCCGCCCCCTTCTTGCATCGGATAGTAAACTTTAGGTGCTGCCAGCGACGTTGGATCGAAGGGACGAGATGGTAGAAACGAAAAAAAAATCGCACGTCGGACCCCGTTCATGCACCCAGCCGACGTTGTCGCCGCGCTTAATCGACGAGGTATTTTCACTGGAGTAAGATGCAAATGAATACTCTAATAAGCTCCGTACGAGGCTTGATTCGAACCGCCGCTTTTCAGTTGGTCGCCATTAGTTCGGTAGTGGTGGTTGGGCAAACGCCAACAGAGCGATGGATCGTATTTTCAGCCACCGACCTGTCATTTTCGGTTGAATTGCCGCGCAAACCGGGTCAGCAGACACTCATAA
>CAZSOE010000089.1:0-7371 GCA_964608335.1 uncultured Chloracidobacterium sp. | reverse complement strand
ATCATATTGAGAGCCGTGCCGATGTGAATATCCGCGTTCGCATACGGCGGTCCGTCGTGCAGGATGAATTTTTCACGTCCGGCCCGGGCCTCGATCACTTTTTCGTAAAGGCCCATTTCCTGCCATTTCTTCAATCGAGCAGGCTCCATCTGGCCGAGATTCGCTTTCTGCGAAAAATCGGTCTTTGGCAGGTTTACGGTTTTCTTTAGGTCGAGCTCTTCAGCCATAAGGTTCAAAATCAAAAAGTCCCAAGCCGCATCTTTGGCTTGGGACTTGTCAGGCAAACTCTTGCCGCGGTTCGGTCTTAAGCCGAACCTGTCCCGGTGATCTTAATTATAATGGGCGATGGCCTCCGCATATCGTCTTGTTTACATTACCACAGTTTTATTCTTCCTCAACCGTGGCCAACAGTGGATATTCGCGGGCCCTGGCGAGGTTGATCGTCTTTTCGCACTTCATCGTCGCAATCTCGTACGGATAGATGCCCGCGACGCCGATGCCCTCCGTGTGCACCTTCAGCATTATCGTAAAGGCCTCTGGGCCGGATCGGCCAAAGACGTGTTCGAGCACAAAGACCACAAAATCCATCGTCGTAAAGTCGTCGTTGTGCAGTAAGACCTTGAAAAGCTTTGGCTTTTCGAGCCTTGTCTTTTTCTCGGGCAGAACACCCACGCCGCCCTGGTCCTGATCGGGAAACTCCGCCATAACGCAAGAAAATTATAGACTTCCGGCCCCGAGTTTTGCTAAATTCCAGTTGCGCTGTTTACTTAGTACTCAATTTTGCACTGCTTTCGCATCGTGGGCCTTGAAAAAGGCCTTCGATTGACGCTTTTTTGACGACGAAATGAAAAAAGGGCGTTCAGGGACGACCGGGGCCGTCCACGTCGGCGGCCGAGCGGCCGCGGCGCGGGCGATCTCGCCGGAGAATATCGATGCTTTCTTCGCGAGCGTCGGCGAAAAGCTGCGCGAAGGCCGATCTGGCGAGGCCGAGCGGCTCCTGCTAAAAACCATCGAATCGTACGATCATGCGCCCGATAGCTTCGCCAATCTCAAACGCCTTCTCGCCTTTACGCTCGAGACGACCGGTCGTTATAAGGAATCACTCGAAGCGATACAGGCCTTCGAAACCGAGGAGAACCGCGGACGCCTGTCGACCGAAACGCAGGTACGCGTCATCGCCCAGCTCGCTATCGCCTACAACAACCTTGGCGACCAGCCAAAGGCCGTCACACTTCTTAAAGATGCGCTTGCCAGGGCCGAGGAGAATGAGCTTCGTCATCTCTATGGCACTATCCACATCGCGCTGGCTCGCGTCTATCGGAGGTTGAGTGAGTATCCTATCAGCCGCGACTACGCAAATAAGGCGCTCGCGAGTTTTCGCGAAACCGGCAACTGGCTCGGAATGGCCGAGGCCTATCGCGAGATCGCGAACAGCCTGCACCAGGAAGGCAACAGCGAAAAGGCGCTCGAGAATTTCCAGCTCGGCATCCAGATCATTGACGGAAATTCGGCGCCGTTCATGCTCGGCAAACTTTACACCGATATGTCCGGCGCCTACTGGTTTCTCCGCCGGCCGCAGGACGGCATCGAGTGCCTCGAAAGGTCGATCGAATTCTTCGACCAGACGGAACACGCGCTCAACAGCGTCATCGCCTACAACAACCTTGGCATCAACCTGATGCTCATCGGCGAATGGGACAAGGCCGAAGAGATGATCCGCCGCGCGCTCGAGATCGGACTTCGCGGCGATTACGCTCACGTCGCAGGAATTTACGACAGCTTGGGCGAATTGAAACTGCTTCGTGGCGAAATGGCCGAGGCCGAAGAGCTTCTTGAGCGAGCCGTTGCTTATGCTCGAAAGCACCACAGCCAGTGGTACACGGTCCAGTCGATGAGGAATCTCGCGCGTGTATCTCTCGCGAAGGGCGACATCGACAAGGCCATTGAACAGGCGCGCGAGACCATTGACTTTGCTCACGAGGTGGGCGACAAACATTATGCGAACATGGCCGGCCTCGTGCTCGCCGAAGGCTACCTTGCCAGGGGCGGGCCCGAGCAGTGCGAAAATTCGCTGAAGATCATCGAAGAGGCCGACCCCTCGGCCGACTTCTACGTGCTCGGAAGTATTCAGCGAATTAGGGGTCTCGCCGCACTTGAGACCGGCGACGTCGAGCTCGCGGTCCACCATTTTAGTCGCGCTCTGACGATCTTTGAGGCGGGTCAGGACCTTTACCACACTGGCCTCATGAACCGGCTTCTTGGTGAGCATCTCGACACCAGACATGCGGCACGCGCAAAGCGACACCTCGCCGCCGCTCGCGACATCTTCAGGAAGCTCGATATTCAGCCGTTGGTCGACGCCGTGACGAAAGAGATGGCACGGCGCGATACCGCTGCGGCGAAAAAACCGCCAAAGGCCGAACCGGGCGCCCGATCGGTCAGCTCGCAGCTTCTCACGGTTCGCCTTGCAGAGGCGACCGCATCGCGCGAGCTACTGTTTCGCGAGGTCGTCGCCGTCCTGCGGCAGGAAAGCAACGCCAGGAAGATCCTCGTCGCCGAATTCAACGACCAAAAGCGTCCCTTTCCATACATCACACACGGTTATTCTCCGCAGGAAAGCAACGAATTGTGCGGCAAACTCGCGGACGCGATAGCGCGAAATGACGAGGCTGGTTTCTCTAAGTCGAAAGGGTTGGCCGTATTCCCGCTTCGCGGCTCGGTCGCCCCCGCGGCTATGTTGATCGTCAGCCCGGGCTCCGGAGCAGAACTCGCCGACGGCAGCCCGTTGCACCCTCTCATGAGTGTGGTCGAGCTTGGGATGGACGTGATCGCTCTCAAGGAACGCGAAAAGGCACAGCCCGTCGAGGCCGACACCGCGGGCCACACATCAGCGAGCCTGATGCCGGGCTTTATCCATTCGTCGCCGGCAATGTCGGCGCTCGTCGAAGAGATCTATAAGATCCGTTCGTCCGACGTCACCGTCCTGGTCACGGGGGAATCTGGCACCGGCAAAGAACTGGTCTCGCGGGCGATCCATTCGATCTCGAACCGCAAAGACAAGATATTTGTTCCCTTTAACTGTACCGCGGTGCCAAAGGAACTCGCCGAAGGCCATCTTTTCGGTTACAGGAAAGGCGCGTTTACGGGCGCCGTGGCCGACTCGCCCGGCACGATCCGTACTGCCGATGGCGGAACGCTTTTCCTTGACGAGGTCGGCGATCTTCCTCTCGACGTCCAGCCAAAGCTGCTCCGCTTTCTGCAGGAAGGCGAGATACAACCGCTCGGCGAGAAGAAGCCTGTCAAAGTTGACGTTCGTATAATCGCGGCAACGAACATGCCGCTTGAAGAAAAGGTCGCCGACGGGACATTTCGTGAAGACCTGTATTACCGGCTCAACGTCATCCGGCTCCGCGTTCCGCCGCTACGCGAGCGTCGCGCCGAGATACCGCCGATAGTTAATTATTACGTCGACCATTATTCGTCGCGGTTCGGCAAACACGACGTCACCTTCACACCGCAAACGGTCGATCTGCTGATGGTATGTAATTGGGAAGGAAACGTTCGTCAGCTCTGCAATGAGATACAGCGCATCGTCGCGCGCGCCGAGAACGGCGAGGTCGTGACGCCCGAGCACATCTCCGCCGAGCTCCGGCGCAACGCACGGCCACTTACGCCCTTTGGCGCGGAACCGGGGCCAAGGCCCATCTCGTCATATCAGTCAACATTCTCTCCATTTACGAACTTGTCGGGCGGCGGCACGCTCGAAGAAGCCGTGTCGGAGCTCGAGATGCAGCTAATTCGCGCTTCGCTCGCGCGTCATAGCTGGAACATCTCACGCGTCGCCTCGGAACTCGGCCTCACCCGTCGCGGGCTGTACTTAAAGCTTGCCAGGTACGGGATAGAAAAGGCTGTCTGAAAATTACAAAACGAAGGACCTCGGCACGAACTCCAGCGACACTATCTCGCCGAGGGTCTTGGACTTCGGCTTGTCCACATAAATGAACACTACCGGATACTCGATCGGTTTTATATTGCAGCCGAACTGGACGCCGGCGAGATCGGGCGTGAACAAATTGATCGTCGGCGGCTTGCCGACCAGCAGCTTTATTATTCCTGCCGACGTCTTGAAATGCATCTGCATGTCCTTGCCTTTGCACTCGATCTTTTCAAGAAATCCCATCTCGCGCTTTTCGCCGCTCCCGGGTTTGCGCAGTGCATCGCGCATCGCCGATACCACAACGTCTCGCATGTCGGGCGGGTCAGGTCTTTGAGCAGGTGAGGGTATGCTGACCGACGGCGGTGGTGGCGGGTTCGCGGATTCGACCGTTTCTTCAACAACGACGGAACCTGCGTTGGCGGGGGCGGCCAGCTCTGCCGGCGTCATGATCCTGAACCCGGCCGGAACGAACTCGATCGCAACAAGCTGTCCCCGAGCGCCTTTAACGAGGCTTGAGGGCCGCCAGGTTATCACGGCGTTGACGGATGCGATCTTGGCGTCGCAGCCGAAGCTCAGATCACCGAGAGCCGGGTCATAGACATTGATCTCGAGTTCCTGAAAATCCTTGCTCGTCAGTTTGAATGTCTGTTTATCGCTTCCGGCGACAGTGTAGGCTATCGGCCTCACCTTGCAATCGATCGCCTGTATCTGACCCAGATCGCGCTCTTCGCCGGCCGCGAGCGTGCGGAGGATGCCGTTTATCGAGCGAATACCTTCCTCAAGCGGATCGCTAACACGACGCGTGAGGCGCGGCGGGCCGCTCGTCGTAGCGCGTTGCGCCGCCGCGGCTTCGTACTGCTTACGGGCGTCAGCAACCTGGTCCTCGAACCGTTGGCGCTCGCGAAGCATCGAAACTACGCTCTCGGCACGCGCACGAACGCCGTTGTCGTCGGTCGTTCGCGCGATCTTCTCGGCCAAATATTCCGCTTCACGTAACTTATTTTGCCGAAGATATATTTCGGCTATCCTCAGGGCATAGCGTTGATTGCCCGGTTGATACTTGAGCGCCGAGCGAAGGTATGTCTCGGCTGTGTCGAGTTCCTGGCCCGTCGAGAGGGCGAGGTAGGCGAACATCTCGTAGCTCTCGGTGTACGAGGGGTCAATCTCGATGGCCTTTCTGAGGGCTTCCCGCATCTTGACCGCGGTCTCGGCCGGGATGGGTTTCGACATTCCAAATTCGTCGCGCCCTTCACGGCTTAAGAGCTCTGCGTAGCGATAGTGGGCGATATGATTGCGAGCGTCGGCGGTCAAGGCCTTCGAAAGGAACGCTCCGGCATCGTCCCATTTTCGCTGTCGTATCTTCACCATCCCCATGGCCGTATTCGCCATGCTCGAATTCGGGTCGAGCTTGAGCGCCGCAGACAGGTACGGCTCCGCATCGTCGAACCGGTGCGTGTGATAGAGCAGATCGCCGAGGTAGGCATTGCTCGTCGCCTCGTCCAAAGCAGCGATTTGCATGTCGGATTCGAAGGTTAGTTTGTTCTTAAAGGTTACGATGCTGTATTTGTAGCTCCCTTGCCCGACGTATTTGCGCAGCTCCTTTTCCATCGTCGCGTAGTCGATCTGAAACGCGTCCTTGAATGCAGCCTCGGCCGCCGTGCCCTTGGCCATCGATCCGAGAAACCGCTCGAGTCGCTCACCCTTCCCCGTCTGGAGCAAATAATGAACAAGCGCCCACGATTGGGAATAAAAGATGCTGCGAGAATGGCCCCCGGTCGCGTGTACCTGCTGACCGGTCGCGTTGAACAGCATGTCGAGGGGCATCAGCTTGCTCTGCTGGAGTAGCGCGAGGTGATTGGCCTGCGGAAGGCCAAGTTTTACCTTGATATCGTCCTCGATCTGAAACGTCTGATAGTATTCCGCCAGCCCCTCGTTGAACCACGTCGGCACCTCCGACTTGCCGAAGTTGATCTCAAGGATCGCATGGACATACTCGTGAAAGATCGTTCCAAAGGTCTCGTCGTCCGGTCCCTCCGTCGTCAAAGTTATGTAGTTGACGTCTTCGCCGGGCTGAAAATAGCCCGCGATGCCAGTATCGGCCTTGCCGTCGGATCGCCGGGGCAGGAAGGGCTTGTACGAGCCGGCGCTCTTAAAGACCACGACGTTCGTCGGCACGGAGCCGCTTAGGTCAGATCCGCTAAAAAGATTCCTGAATGCCTCACGGAATTGTTCCAGCCGCGTCGCTACGCGCTTTACGTCTCTCTCGGAAGCATTCCCAATAAGGAAGAAGTTCTTTGATCTGACTTGTATCCAATTGTCCTTGGCCATGATCGGCGTGGCCGTCATCAAGATGAGCGCAACGCTCACCGCGATCAAAAAACGTTCTAACTTCATCACTGTAATTGTCCTTATCGGGAGGTATTTCCCGATCGGCGACCGGGGGTTGGCAGTGGTCGCGTATCGGGGTGAGATGGGTCTATTTCTAACTCGTCGGGCCATATGCGGCGGGCCGATGCCGCAAGGTAGAATTTACCATTCTGGATTTCCGATTTACAATTATTTTTGTCAATGAAAGCAACCCTGACGATCACCGAGCCAACCGGCCGCCGCTGGGAAGCACAACTGACGCCTGGGGCAGCCTGCACCATCGGACGCGCGAAGGAGAATGAGATCGTTCTCAACGATCGGCGGGTCTCGCGGAAACATGCGTATATCTTTCACGATGGCGGAAGTTTTCGCATTGTTGACGGTTACGTCGAGGGCGGCCATCTCACACGAAGCGTCAACCACGTCTTTATAAACGGCGCGATGCGCCTCGAACACGTTCTGCAGAACGCCGACGTGATCACGATCGGCGAAAGCCGCATCGAATTCTCACTTGCAGGCGAGCCGGAGTTTTACGTCTCGCGGACACCATCGCAATTCGATATCGAGAAACCCGAAGTCGCGTTTGACGATGCGCCGCTCGGGCATACGCAGGTAAAGATCTCAGTCAACGAGCTGATGGGCCGGCGCTCCGACCTCTCGCTAGAGTCGGCCGTTGTCACGCCCGAAGAGGTAAAGGACCTTCGACGAAAGGCTAAGATCCTCGAGCTGCTTTTCGAGATGAGCAAGACGCTCGGGACGGTGCTCGACCTCGACGAGATCTTTCAGCGCGCGACCGACCTTATCTTTCGCGGGGCGCCGGCCGACCGCGTCGTCGCGCTCCTTGCGGAAGAAGGTCCCGACGGAAGTATCAAACCCGATTCGCTCTATCAGATAGGCGCCCGAACGCGCGATGCCAGCATCGAGAAGCTGACCGAGCAGCTTCCCGTAAGCCGGACGATCACAAACAAGGTGATGACCGAGCGGGTCGCGATCCTGTCGCAGGACGCGCGCACCGATGAACAGTTCCAGGGTGCCGAGTCGATCGTATCGCAGGGGGTTCGGTCGAC